>NZ_QHJQ01000013.1 GCF_003185655.1 Coraliomargarita sinensis
AAAGACGCGCATACGGCTTCAAAAACTTTGATAACTACCGACTCAGAGTCATCGCCCAGTGCGGTTAAATATGAACCAAGAAAATAGAAAGGAAATGCTCCGGTCCCCAAACTTTGGTGTAGACCCCCCAAACTTTGGTGTAGACCCTAGACCCCACGCTTCGCTGAACTTCAATCTTCACGTGGCCGTGCCACGCGTAGCTCGAAGAGCGAAGCGTGGTGCTCAGGGAGGGATTTGAACCCTCACGCCCGTAAGGGCACCACGACCTGAACGTGGCGTGTCTGCCGTTCCACCACCTGAGCAAAATCGAAGCCGAGAGAAAAAGTCGCGGAGGCCTCTCTGTCAAGTGCAGGCCCGAATAATAATCAACTTCGTCGAGGAGGTCCTGACTACTTGACAGTAATACGACCGAATTGTCCTGACTCCATTTTGGCTCAGTCGTGCGCATGGGACGTAAAAAAAGCCGACTCTTTCGAGCCGGCTTTTTGAAAATTCGAATACGCGTCCGTTTAAGCTGCGTTAGCTTCCTTGGCTTTTTCCACGAGGGCGCTGAAAGCGGCTTCGTCGTGAATCGCCAACTCGGAGAGCTGTTTGCGGTCCATTTCGATACCGGCTGCTTTCATGCCCCGCATGAAACGACTGTAGTTGATGCCTTGTTGGCGGCATGCGGCGTTGATACGTACGATCCAGAGTTGACGGAACTCGGACTTCTTTTTGCGGCGGTCGCGGTAAGCGTAAACTTCAGCGCGATCGACGGCGTCTTTCGCGTAGCGGAAGAGGCGGGATTTATTTCCGAAATAGCCTCTGGCTTTTTTCAGAACTTTTTTGCGACGTGCGAGGGTCGCGGGACCATTGGTGGCTCTAGGCATGTTGTGTGTCTCTCTCGTTTAGGTCGCTGCCGGGTCGCCCATTTTCATGTTACCCGACGAGCGTGAGTTAATGTGATCAAACGTTCGATGTAGTCGTTATGCGTAAGGCATAGCGCGCTTGAGGTCGGCGGCCTGCCCGTCAGCGACGAGCTTGCTACTACCGGCACGGCGGCGCTGCTTCACGCTTTTGTTGCGAAGGAGGTGGCGGTGGCCCGGCGTACGGCGCAGGAGCTTCCCGGTACCTGTCTTCTTGAAACGTTTGGCGATGGATTTGCGTGTTTTCTGCATGAGAAATGTGGAAAAGAGGAGGAAAACATAGCGAACGGCCCTGCTTGTAAAGGGGAAAAGCGAGAAATTTGAGCATGACTGGTGGCAAAAATCCCAAATAAAAAGCCCCAAGAATTTAATGAGAATGAAGCAAGCCCTGGTTGGAACAATGCTGGTTGCTGTCCGGCCCCTCGATTTCGAGCGTACTGTGCCCGATATCAAAGCGTTCCTTCAAGACCTTTTTTATTCGCTGCCGCAAGTCCGATTGGTCCGTAACCGCAACCGTCATGACAACATGCGCTTCCAACGCACGATGATGCTCGTCGAGTTCCCAGACATGCAGGTGATGCGCGTTCCCGACGCCTTCGATGGCTTCGATCGCGTCGGCGACTTCGCGCAGGGACAGCTCGGGCGGCGTGCCCTGCATCAGAATCCTGGAGGTTTTCCGAAGCATACCGAAAGACATATACAGGATGTAGCCGGCAATGATGAGCGTGAGAACGGGGTCCACCCAGCTCCAGCCCAGCCAGTAAATCGTGGCCCCGCCCACCAGCACGGCCAGCGAAGCCGCGGCATCGGTCAGGTTGTGGAGGAAGGCGGCTTTCACGTTCAGGCTTCCCTTCGACATGGCCCAGAGCAGCCAGGCTGTCACCATGTCGACCAACAGCGCGATCCCGGCCGCAGCCATAATCCACAAGCCCAGCAACGGTTCGGGGGAAACAAAACGGCCCGCCGCCTCATAAATCAAATACAGCCCCACCAGGATGAGCGCGGTGAGTTGGATCATGGCACCGATCAACTCCGCCCGCCGGTAACCGAAAGTGAAGGCCTCATCCGCTCCTTTTCGAGAAATTTTTCGGGCCACGTAAGCAATCAGCAAGGCCGCTGCGTCATTTGTATTGTGCAGGGCGTCTGCCATCAGGGCAACGCTGCCCGATACCGCACCGGCTATGAATTCGAATATGGATAATCCAAAGTTGATGATCACGCTCCACAGAAGCACCCCATCACTGACGTCTTCAGTGCCGTGCGAATGATGGTGATCGTGAGCCATGGTTAACTAGACATGTTCCAGTCGCTGAGGATTGATGGCAAACCACTTATAGAGGGCGGGCAGCACCAACAGGGTCAGGATGGTCGAGGAAACCAGCCCGCCGACCACCACCACAGCGAGGGGACGTTGCACTTCACTGCCGGTTCCGGTCGCCAGCAGCAGCGGCAAGAGACCGAGCAGGGTCGTGCCAGCCGTCATCAGAACCGGTCGCACGCGTAAACAGGCGCCTTCAACACTGGTTTCATTGATCGTTTTACCGCCGAGGTAGAGCTGGTTCAGGTAGGTGATCAGCACCATGCCGTTCCCCAAGGCGATCCCGAAGAGCGCGATAAACCCAATACTGGAGGGCACGGAAAGGTTTTCGCCCGCGAGCCAGAGGCCGACGACCCCACCCACCAGAGCCAGCGGAATGTTCAGGAGGATAAGGACGGTGTTTTTAATTGATCCGAAGCTCATATAGATCAGCAGCGCAATCAGCGCTAAAGTCACCGGTACAACGATGGCAAGACGGGCGTTGGCTTCCTGCTGAAGTTCGTATTGCCCACCCCATGAGATCAGGTAGCCGGGCGGCAGCGTAAGTTCCGCATCGATTGCGGCCTGGGCTTCTTCGACAAAGCCGCCGATGTCGCGCCCGACCACGTTGGCCTGGATCTCCAGATAACGCTGATTGTTTTCCCGGATGATCTGGCGCGGCCCGACGATCTCCTTGATTGTAGCCACTTCATCCAGGGGCAGGTACGCCCCCTCTTCGGTCTGGACAATCAGGTGGCGCAGATCGTCCACCGTATCACGGGCTTCTTCACGATAGCGGACATAAATATCATAGCGCTGCACGCCTTCGTAGATTTGACCGGCCCCAACGCCGCCGACAGCCGCCTCAATCAGTTCCTGCACTTCAGCCAAATTTAAGCCGTGCCGGGCGATTGCTTCGCGGTTTGGACGCACCACAATCTGGGGCGAACCGATGACCTGCCCGGTCTGCACGTCGGCCGCGCCTTCGATCTCACCGACGACGGCGGCGATGGCATCGCCCTGCGCTTTCAGCACATCAAGGTCATCGCCAAAGAGCTTGATCGCGAGTTGCGCTTTGGAGCCACCGATCAGTTCGTCGACACTGAGTTGAATGGGCTGAGTAATATTCACCTGCACGCCAGGCATGCCGGCCAGTGCCTCCCGCATCGCGTTTTCGATATCGACTTGGGTAAAATCCTTGCGCCATTCATTCTTCGGCTTGAGAACGACCATCATATGGACGCTGTTAATCGGGTCGGCATGGGCCCCGACTTCCCCACGACCGATGCGGGAGATGGCCTGCTCGATCTCCGGGATTTCCAAAAGGCGCTTTTCCGCGATCATGGAGTTGCGCTTGGTTTCCTCCAGCGAGACCGACGGTGCCATCGAGAGATTGGCGATGACATCACCCTCCATCAGGCGCGGGGTGAATTCCGAGCCGAGCTTGGGAAAAACCCAGGCACCGACAGCCAGCATAGCCACTGCAAGCACGATAGCCAGGAAACGGAAGCGGACAAAGAGAGAAACGAGCGGTCGATAGATCGCTACGAGACAACGAACGATCCAGATTTCACGATTCTTCTCCGTAGCGTGCCCGCTTGCGGGCGCATCGACCGCTGAGTCCGACGCAGATTGGACATTCAATGAGCGAACCGCCTTCGGTTTCCGCATAAAGAGCGCCGTATAAACCGGCGCGCCGATCAAGGCGTAGATCAACGACCCAAACATCGCCAAGGAAACCGTGAAGGCCAATGGTCGAAACATATTGCCCTCGACCCCTCGTAAGGTGAAGAGCGGAATAAAAACCAGCACCACAATCAGGATGGCAAAGGTGATCGGCTTGGCCACCTCCTCGCAGGCCCTCAGAATCACGTGGAGTTTCGACTCCCCCGGATCCGAGTTCCACAAGAGGCGGTCGGAGTTTTCCACCATTACGATGGTGCCGTCCACCATCATGCCGATGGCGATAGCCAAACCGCCCAGCGACATTAAGTTGGCCGAGATGCCGAAGTAGTACATGGCAGTAGTGGCAAAGAGCACGGAAAAGGGAATCGCCAGCGAAACCACCAGACTCGGCCGGAAGCCGCCGATGAAGATCAAAAGGATCAACACGACGAGTCCGATCCCCTGGAGCAGTGCCGTGGTCACGGTATTGACCGAAGATTCGACCAGTCGCTTTTGCTGATAGTAAGGGTCGATCACCACACCTTCGGGCAGCGCCTTCTCGATCTCAGCCAGCTTGGCTTCCACCGCCTCGATTACCGTCGAGGAATTGGTGCCGTAGAGTTTGATCACCATGCCCGAGACGACTTCTTCCTCTCCGTTCCGGGTCTGCAGCCCCTGACGTATTTCCCCGCCGATTTCCACCTGGGCGACATCCTCGAGGTAAACCGGAGTGCCGTCCTCGTGAGTGATGACGATGCGCTGGAGGTCGCGTATATCGCGGGCCAGTCCTTCCGAGCGAACGATATACATCTCACCGTTGCGTTCGATAAACTGACCACCGACATTCTGGTTATTGGCTTCAATGCGCTCGATCACTTCATGCAGCGGAATATTATAGCGCAACAAAGCATCCGGATCGATGTTGACCTGGAACTGTTTCACAAAGCCGCCGATTCCCAGCACCTCGGTCACACCGGGCACGGTCTGCAGGTTGTATTTCACAATCCAGTCCTGAAAGGTCCGCAGCTCCTCGAGGCTGTATTCGCCTGTCGTATCAATCAGGTTGTAGTAGAGGACCAAGCCCTGACCGGTGGAGATCGGCCCCATCTCGGGCTCGCCAAAGCCTTCGGGAATCGCCTCGCGGGCCTCGGACAGTCGCTCACCCACCACCTGCCGCGCAAAATAGATGTCGGTGCCTTCTTCGAAATAAACACTGACCACGGAGAGACCAAAATTGGAAACCGAACGAATCTCTTCGACCTTGGGCAGACCGCTCATGGCCGCCTCGACCGGAAAGGTGACGAACTTTTCCACCTCCTCCGGGCCGAGACCCGAGGTCACGGTAAACACCTGAACGAGTGCCGGCGAAACGTCGGGAAAGGCATCGACCGGAAGTTTTTTATAACTCCAGTAACCGCCCGCGATCACGGCGGCCGTCAAGAGCACGACCACCAGCTTGTTGCGCAGCGCAAGATCAATTATTTTTTCAAACATCGTTATCTCCTTTACGCTTAGTGGACGTGTCCGGCGTGCCCACCGAAGGAACCCTTATTCATTTCCGCCTTCAGTGAAATCGCGTTGCGTGAAACATAGGTCTGCCCCGGCTCTAGCCCGCTCAAGACTTCGTAGGACGTGGCATCACTTTTACCGAGCGCGACGGGGCGCGGCTCAAAGCCCTCCTCCGTGAGCACAAAAACGACGGTGCTGCCCTCATGCGTCAGCACGGCAGTTCGCGGGATGACGACCGGCGCGCGGTGCTCGTCTATGGAGATACTGCCCTTGACGAATTGCCCGGGCCGCCATTCCCCGCCCTCGTTGTCGACGACGATGCGGGCCAGGCCCGTCCGCGTATGCTTATCAATAGTCGGGGCAATGTAAGTGATCGTTCCGGTAAACCGGGGCCCCTCATGTCCGTTGACGATGACCACGCGCTGACCTTTCCGGACTTTCGACAGATCGCGCTGGTAAATACGAAGATCAGCCCAGACCGATGAGAGGTCGGCCAGCGCGAATAATGCGCTCCCCGCTTCCACGGTTTCACCGGGCGTGATGTCGTAAGCGACGATCGTCCCGTCAAAGGGTGCTTTCAATTCGAAGGGGCGAAGGGTTTCCGTACTTTCCAGAGTGGCAAGGACCTCTCCTTTCTTCACCTTATCTGCGAGACGTGCTTTAATTCCAGTCACCGTTCCGGCATAGCGCGGAGTGACATGAGCCAGTTGCTCGCGGTTGAACTCTATTTCACCCGGGAGGATGACTTCCTCGTGAAGAACACCCGACGCAGCTGCGGCGAGTATTATATTAAATTCCCGCAGAACATCAGCGCTTATCGAAACCACTCCTTCCTCATGCTCGTCATGCCCGTGGCCCTCGTGATCGTCGTGCCCTTCATGGTCCTCTTCTTCGTGCTCAGCGTGCTCGTCATGTTCGTCATGCTCCGCCTCTTGGGCATGATCATGCCCGTTCTGTTCAGAATGCTCTGCTGAGGTATGTGCCTCTCCCTCATGGTGGCCTTCGTGGTCTGCATGCGCACCGTCCTGTTCCGCTGCTTCAACATGGTTGCCGTGATCGGAATGATCATGCGCATCGTGGTCGTCCTGCCCGTAGGTAGCAGTCATCAAAGTGACTGCGACAAGTGCGACCAGCCATGGGCGGGGCCGCGTCAGCGTTTGAATTGAATGGGATGAATCGTTCATTTTATAAAGTTTTGTTTGGTTAAGTTAAAGTTTTGCCGGTCGGGTCAGTGCTTCGATTTCAGCCTGCGCTGCTGCATAACGACGCAAGGCTTCCAGATAAGCCTCGCGCACTTCGAAGAGTGCACTCCGACTGTCCAGAACGGCGAGTTGTTGAAATTGACCGCGCTCGTAGCCTTCTTCGGTATCACGGAGCGTGGCCTCAGCTGCCGCCAGCAGTTCGGACTGAATGGCGTCGGCTTCCGCCTGAGCACTGATCCGTTGTTGGTAGGCTCGATTGAGCGCCATCATCAGCTCGCGGTGGGTAGCCTGACGCTCGAGACCGACGGCGCGAAGTTTTGCGCGGGCCGTGTGGATGTTCCCCTGGTTTTTATCAAAGACCGGCCAGGGCACTTCCACCCCCACAAGGAAGGCGGCCTCCCCTTCTTCCTCGTTGAAATAACGTCCGCCGGCAAAGATTTCGACATCCGGAGTGGCACGCGCCCGCTCCAGGTCGAGCGCAGCCTTCCGGCTTTCCTCGACGGCAGAATAGCGGGCCACGGCAGCCGTGTTACTGAGCTTCGCAGCCAGTTGGGAAAATTCCGGCGTTGCTGAATCGAGCGCCACTTCGCCTGCGACTACAAAATCGCGGGGTGCCGAATCGGTCCAAAAGCTGGCCAACACGGACTTCGCAGCGGCATATTCGCGCTCGGCCTGTTGCTTGGCAAACGCTTGTCGGCGAACCGAAAGCTCCGCCCGGGTTTGCTCGACTTTGGGTGAGCGGGCCGCATCCACAAGCCGAGCGGTTTCGGCCGCGCTTCGTTTGGCCAGATCGAGTTGTTCCTCCCGGAGCCCTAGCATCTGCTGAGCGAGGAGCACGTCGATAAAAGCGGAGCGAACGGAAGTCTCGATACGAGCGACGAGCATTTCCCGCTCCCAGTCGACTAGTGACCTTTCGGCTGCAGCCAACTCGGTCCGCCGTCGGCGTTTTTCTGCCGTTTCGATCACCTGGCTGACGCCAAGGGTGACTTCCAGCCCCTGCACACCACGCAAAGGCCCGGTACCGAGAAAGTTTTCCACCTCGGTGCCAATGACCGGATTCGGTCGAAGCTTGGCCTGTTCGACTTGGCCGTCCGAGGCCTCGGCTAAGATCGTATTTAATTCGAGCCGCGGGTCGGCAGTCATCGCCCGCTGCAGCGCCTGGGTAAACGTAAGCGCATCATCACCGGTTTCGTTTGCGGCTTTGGCAGGGAGGCTTCCCAAAGGAAGTAATAGAATGAATAATACCTGTATGGATTTCTGAAAGTAATACATAAAAAGATCCTGAATAAGTGCGTCGATGGTCACCGGGCACATGCCCAGTGCATCCCAACAGCGCGTTTAGTATGAAAGCGCTGTTACGATTTACTTATCAGGATCTTCAAAGCCGCAGCACAACGACGCGGCGGATCAATTCAGAGGCAGGTTCCACATCCGGCGGTCCTCTGGTCGGATGTGCCAGTGCGTGACCCAAGCAGTCACGCAGCTTGGGCTCGGCACAGATATCCGATTCTGAGAACAGAGCCGAGATCTCAACAGGGATAGATTCAAACTCATTGGGACGAATCGATTCCAGATCAACCGATTCCAGGGTCAAATCCGTGCATGGCGGACAATCGATCGGGACAATTGAGATTTCTGAATGATCACAACACGTCTCATGCTCAGGCGCTTCCTTACCTGCAATCTCAACATGTGTCTCCCCGTCAGTATGCAGGCAGAGCACAAGCTCGCCCATGGCACCCAGAAGCGAATTCCAGACGAAAAGCAGAGCCAAAATGACTGCGAGAGATGCGCGCATGAACGGTTAGCGGTACTCAATAAGACAGTCGAAGCAAAGAAAAATTCCAATTTACTGATTCATAACTGTGCGGTGACGCTTACCCTCCCAACATGACCGCCCGGCACTTAGTTCGTCTTGAATCCAAGGAGACGCAGGCCATTCAGACAGACCAGGACAGTTGACCCCTCGTGCCCCACCACCCCAAGCGGCAGCGGCATATGCCCGAACAGTGCGACGCTGGCCAGCACCAGAATTACTCCGAGCGCGAAACTCAGATTCTGCGTCACCACTACGCGGCTTTTGCGCGCAAGCGCGAAAGCGTGCACCAGGTGCGACAAACGACTGCTCATCAGCACGACATCGGCGGTCTCCATCGCCACATCAGTGCCCGCCGCCCCCATGGCGATCCCGACATGGGCCCTGGCCAGGGCGGGTACATCGTTCACTCCGTCACCGACCATGGCAACAACACCCTGCTCTGACAACTCCTTGATCTTTTCAAGCTTTGCTTCGGGAAGCAACTCGGCCGCCACTTCGTCAATTCCGGCTTGCCGGGCCACCTGCTGGGCCACGCGCGTATTGTCACCGGTCAACATAACGATCCGGCGAATGCCGAGACGTCGCAATTGCCCGACCATCGCGGTCGCATCTTCCCTGATCTGGTCGGCGACAGCGATCCAACCGAGCAGGCGATGCAGCGGACCGTCCGGTGCGATTTCAGCCACAAGCACCACCGTCTTCCCCTCGGAAAGCAGTTCATCAATCGCCGCTCTCTGTTTGTCATTCAGCACACCACCCCGGTCCCGAAACAGGCTCGGGCTGCCGACCAGAATCCGCGCCCCTGCGACCGAGGCCTCCGCTCCTTTACCGGGATGGGATTGAAAGCCTTCGATAGGCTGCAAGTCACAGCCTTCATCCATAGCCGATTTTTCGATGGCACGGGCAATGGGGTGCTCGGAGTGCGCCTCAACCGATGCTGCCATTTGCAGGAGCTTCCAATTGGTCTGTTGCCGGCCTCTATCAGGACTTATGGATGTAGAGTTTAAAAAAACATTCGTCACCACGGGCTGACCCGTCGTCAGCGTGCCGGTTTTATCCAGAGCCACCGTATCGACCGAAGCAAGTTGCTCGAGGTGCACCCCACCCTTGAAAAGTACACCGCGCCGCGCCGCACCCGCGATCGCCGCCCAAAAGGCTGCCGGCGTACTGATGACCAGCGCACAGGGCGAGGCTACGACGAGAATCGTCATGGCGCGATAGAAACTGGACGAAAACTCAGCAGCCCAAAAAAGCGGCGGCACGAGAATCAGCCCGAGCGTGAATAAGATCACAAAGCCCGCATAGTAACCTTCGGCCCTTTCCAGAAAACGCTGGGTTTGTGCCTTCTCCTCCTGTGCCTCTTCCACCAGAGTAATGATCCGGTCGAGTGTGGACTGCCCGGCAGGTTTGGTCACACGGTAGCTCAAACTGCCATGTTGGTTGATGGTACCGGCAAAAATATCGTTACCTTCGGTCTTGAAAACGGGCATGGATTCCCCGCTAAGCGAAGATTCGTCAATAGAGCTCTCACCCTCCAGCACTTCACCATCCAGGGCCACCCGATCGCCGGGCCGGAGACGAACCACCGTGCCGACCGTGACGTCGTCCAGACCGATCATCCGCGTCTCGCCGTCCACTTCGCAACGTACTTCCGTCGGACGCAGCTTCATGAGTGAGCGAATCGCCGAACGCGAGCGACTCAATGCGTGGTTTTGCAAAACGTTGGAAAGGGAAAAGAGAAAGAGTAACATGCCCCCCTCAAAGGGCGCACCCACTACCGCCGCACCCAGGGCGGCCAAGACCATCAGCAAATCCACATCGAGCTTTCGCTCACGCAGGGACTGTAAGCCGTTGAGCGCACCATACCAGCCCCCCGAAAGATAGGTCAGTGTGTAAGCGACGATGGCAACGCCGTTCCACCCCAGCGAGTTCGCCAGTCCACCAGCAGCAAGTGTCACTGCAGCAACGACCATGAGAATCAATTCCTTCCGCTCGCTGCTCAGCGTCGACCATTGTAATACCCGCCGAACGCGCCCACTGGTCACCTCAATGGGACAGTTACGACAGCCACGCGCCTTGCGGCGGGGGCATTCTTCGTAGCGGGGACAATCTTCCTGTAAACAGAAAGGAGCATCCCTGTTCGTGATCTCACTCATGGTCTATTCCCGCCATCTTAAGACATTGTTTGCATCTTAGGGGCTCAGGGAAGCTAAATCCATTCTTAAAGCACGCATAGTTCTCAACTAAATGGCCATTTAAAGCCTCACTAATCTGAGCTTATAAACAGATTCGAAGATCTCCGGACTCACACTTTTCCCGGCATTGGCTCTTTTCATCATCGACGCTGCAACGGGGAGTTTTCTATTTATTCACTCGATGGCGCCCTCCCCTCAACATTCCGCTTCGACACCGAGCAGCCGCATTTCCGGATGCGTGGTGGGGCGCATTCGGAAACTCAAGGGTTTTCAGAAGCACCACACCGTGCCGGACAGCGTAAATGACGCAACCCGCTCGTTCGTGCGCCGCGCCGGACAGGAGGATGTCAAAACCCTGGCCGATGACCTATATCGCGACATCCGATCCACCTTTGGCTATAAACGGCGGGAGTTTGATTACACCTGCGAGGACGGCGAAGCCTGGATTAAGACCCCGGACTTTGATGCGCAGATTCGAATCGATCAGGATGAGAGCGAGGCGAAATATTACCAGCTTACCACTGAACTGTTAAAACTGCATAACGAGGCCATTGCCATGGACACCGGCTTGCATGCCTGCTTCAACGCGCATTGCGATTATCTGGTGGTGAACTTCCCTGCTCCCATCCAAGTCGAGGACAAGATTGATGCGATTGAGGCCAACGACGACCTGACCGACTGCCTGAGCTACGAACCCGATGCCAGCGCCTTTGAACTGAAGCTCAGGGACCTCGATCTCCAGATTGAGGTCGATGCCTGGTCGGTACGTTTTTCCCTTCTGACCCTGCGCAACCTCGGCAAGCTGATCGACCACAGCCAGCGGGCTTTTGAAATACTCACGGATTACAATTTCGACCTGCGCCTAAGTGCTCCATCAACCTGAGCGGTCGCTTTCCTCAAATCGGCAACCTCGTTTAAAAGTTGATTTTGCCAGTTCGTTTCGCTAGCTTTCTATTTGTGCTTCTTAAGCCCCTACAGTTGTTATTGATCGTTTCGATCATGAATCCCTTTTGCTGCTGTATCTCGGGCACTCTAAATATGTTCTCCGGGGACACGGGACATTTGACCCAAAATTGCTGTGAGTCCCCGAAGAATGAACCATCCGCTCCGGCACACAACTCGGACAAAGAGGATTGTCCGCACCAGTCCTACAAATCGCATCAGCAGGTGACTCAGAAGGACATTAATGCTGAGCAAACCAGCACTAATTACGCTCCAGTCCTTGTCGCGCTTATCCATCAATTCGGCTTCAAAACGGATCGCCCGACCAACAATTTGTCACCATTCGGTTCGCCTGAAGTGGCCCTTCTTACCAGCCCGCCCGGGCGGATGGAGTTATATTGCGTCTACCGGATCTGATTCATCAAGAGCCACCTTCTCCCGGCGAGTCCAGGGGAAGAATCGAAGTGCGGCTGTTCCGCACCTTTCAGGGAGGTTTCCCTCTTTGCACTCTTGAACTCATGATCCATGACACATTTTACCTTCACAAAGTTCCGATCCTCGTTTGCCGTGCTGGCGGTGGTCTTATTCCTATTGGTCGCCCCTACCACGACACACTCAAGTGAACCTGCGAAGCTTAAAAGCCTCGAAGATTTTCTCGAGCGGGCATTCGCGGAAAATCCGCAGCTGACCGCATTTGAACAGCGCTACCAGGCTGCGATGCAGCGCATCCCGCAGGCCGCCTCCTTACCTGATCCGAAGCTGCAAATCACCCATTTTGTTGAGTCGGTACAAACCCGTACCGGCCCGCAGGAAAACGTCATTACCCTCAGCCAGACGCTGCCCTGGTTCGGCAAGTTGAGCCGTCGAAAAGAAGCGGCCTCTCTGGAAGCGGAAGCGCTGTGGTTTGCCTACCAGGACCAGCAGCTCAAACTGGCCCGCGCGGTCTCGGTCGCCTATTACGAATACGGCTATCTTGAACAGGCCATCCGGCTGAGCCGGGAGAACCGCGATCTGTTGCAAAAGCTCGAGCCCATCGTCGAGGCCAAGGTTAAGGGCGGCGCGGATCTGAACGCACTGCTGCGGCTGAAAGTAGAGATTGGCAAAGTTGACGACCGCTTACAGACCTTGAAACAAAAGAAGGTCGCTCAATCCGCCAAACTCGGCGAACTGCTGGCGATGCCCGAAGCGGATTCTCTCCCCAGTCCGGATTGGGAGGCGCCCGACGGAAGCTTGCCGGACCGGGACTCCCTGGTCACCGACATCCGGACCAACAATCCGGAACTGCAAATGATCGAACGTCAGGTTGCCAGTGCTCAGGCCCGCCACGAAATCGCGCGCCTCGAAGCGTATCCCGATGTCACACTTGGCCTGAACTACATCCAGATCGATGATCCGTCTGTCAACCCGATGACACCCGATGCCGGACAGGACCCCTGGGGTGTCAGCATCGCAATCAATATCCCGATTTGGTATCCGAAATACAATGCCGCCAAGGCGGAAGCGCTTGCCGACAAACGGGCCGTTGAAAGTAAACTGGACCATCGCTGGAACGAACTGCGGGCGTTACTGAGCGCCAGCCTTGCTCGAATGCAGGACGCAACCCGCCGACTTGAACTTTACGGCAACGAACTGCTCGGACTGGCGGAACAAGCGGTCAAAAACAGTCGCACCAGCTATGAGGGCGGCCGTACCGGCATCCTTGAAGTCATCGACAGCGAGCGCTCCCTACTCGATCTGCAACTCCTCTACTGGCGCGCCGCGGCCGACGCCTGGCAACAGCGCATCACCATCCGGACCTTGGCGGGGCAAGGAGCCAGGGGCACGGGGCTTAGGGTAATTGGACGCGCAACAGAAGCAGTTCCACCCAAAGAATAAATTTACTTCCAATCAGAATTCAGACGATGAAAACGAAACTCATTTTATCCGCAGTCGGTATCGCCGCGCTCGCCTTCTTGGTCGGACGCATGACCACCTCCAGTCCCGCGCCCGGGGGCTCCGACTCCAGGCCCCAGGCGCCTAGCTCTTCGCCCCAGACCTGGACCTGCTCCATGCACCCGCAAATCCAACAGCCCGAACCCGGCGACTGTCCGATTTGCGGGATGGACCTGATCCCCCTCGAGGAAGAAGGCGACGAGTCGAGCGGCCCGAGAGAAATGAGCATGAGCGAAGCCTCGCGCGCTTTGGCCGACATTCAGACCACCGAAATCGTGCAGTCTTATCCCGAGGCGGAAATACGACTCGTCGGCAAGCTTGACTACGATGAGACCAAGGTAAAATCACTCTCTGCACGATTCCCTGCCCGGATCGACGAGCTTTTCGTTAACTTCACCGGCATACGTGTGAACAAAGGCGAACACCTCGCGAAAGTCTACAGCCCTGAGCTGCTCACTGCACAACGGGAACTCCTCAGCGCTCACCGCGCCGACCCCAACGGCTCAATCACTCGGGCCGCACGCGAGAAGCTTCGGCTTTGGGACCTTCTTCCCTCGCAAATCGAAGCGATCATCGAAAGCGGCGAAGCCAAGGATCACTTCGTACTAAAAGCCCCGATCGGGGGAGTCGTGGTAGAGAAGCACGTCAAAGAGGGCGACTACGTCAAAACGGGCGAACCGCTCTTTCGAATCGTCGACCTGAGCGTGCTCTGGGCCGAACTGGATGCCTACGAATCCGACCTGCCCTGGTTACGTTTCGGACAGGATGTGAGCTTTAACGTCGAATCCTTCCCGGGGGAGACCTTTCACGGGCAAATCGTCTTTATCGAACCCGAAGTCGACCGGAAGACCCGCACCGTTCCGATACGAGTGAATGTCCCGAACGGGGACCAGCGGCTCAAACCGGGCATGTTTGTCCGCGCCGTGGTGGCCTCGCGACTGGCCGAAGACGGCAAAGTTTATGCCCCCGAATTTGCCGGCAAGTGGATCAGCCCCATGCACCCGGAAGTGGTCAAGGATCATCCCGGCCAATGTGATGTCTGCGGGATGGATTTGGTCCCGGCCGAAGAATTGGGCTACGTTGACAACGAAAGTGAACCCGCCCCCTTGGTAGTGCCTGCATCCGCTGTTTTGCGCACCGGGAAGCGTGCGGTAGTCTATGTGCAAAAGCCCGATACGCAACGGCCTACCTATGAGGGTCGGGAAATCACGCTGGGACCACGGGCCGGAGATGTCTATCTCGTCGCTTCGGGCTTGGAGGCCGGAGAGCGCGTCGTCACCCAGGGAGCCTTCAAGATCGACAGCGCCCTGCAGATCCAGGCCAAACCGAGCATGATGAACCCGGAGGAAGCGGCGAACGGTCAATCGGATGCGGAGTCGGAAGATGCTCCCCCGCCCGCGGTCACTGTATCCAAGGAGGAACTACAGAAGCTATTGCCCGATTATCTAAAACTGCAAAAAGCCCTGGCAGCCGACGAGCTCGACACCTCAAAGCAGGCGCTGAAAGCAATGATGAAAGTCACCGGACATGAGGGTCCGGCGGCGGAACTCATTCATAAGATGATGAACGCCGGGGATCTGGAGAGCATTCGGCGCCCGCATTTCGAAAGCCTTTCCGATGCAATCATCGCCGTCTCACGCGAGAACCCCTCGCTGGTGCCCGAGAATCTCATGATCATGCATTGCCCGATGGTCTACGATGATCGCGGCGCCGATTGGCTCCAAACATCCGAGCCTCTCAACAATCCTTACTTCGGTGCATCCATGCTTAGGTGCGGAGAGATCAAGGAGCGCATCCACGAAAAGCCTGAAACCCACCAAGAGCACAATCACTGATCGACTTAAAAGGAAATCCCATGGCCACAAAACAGCACGAGAAGACACAAAAAGAAAAGCAAACCAGAACTCCGCTTCAGTCTTCTTTGGACCCCTTTGTGGCTGAATTAAAACAGGATAACGAAAGAGAAATGTTATGAAAAAAAAGAAAGCAACCATCTACCGCATGGTCACGCCCGACCACCTCTGCCCCTGGGGCATCAAGGGTAAGGACCTGCTGAAGCGTCACGGCTATGAGGTTGAGGACCATCACCTCAGCACCATGGACGAGGACAAGGCCTTCAAAGAGAAGCACAATGTCGATGAAACCCCGCAAATCTGGATCGAAGACGAACACATCGGCGGGATCGATGAACTGCGCGAGCATCTCGGCCTCGGGCCGGACCCCAAGGAAGGGGAAACCTACCAGCCCGTAATCGCGATCTTCGCCGTAACCTTGGGCATGGCGCTAACCACCACCTGGGCCAGCCTAGGCGCGCTCGAGCCGGTGCGGATCATCGAGCTCTTCATCGCCTTCACCATGTGCGCGCTCGGCATCCAAAAACTGCGCGACATCCAGTCCTATGAAAACGGTTTTGTGCAATACGACCTGCTGGCGCAGCGCTACGTGCCCTATGCAGCCGTCTATGCCTATATCGAAACGGTCGGCGGGATACTCATGATCGCCGGACTCCTGACCTGGGTCATCGCCCCCATCATACTGATCGCCACCACCATCGGCGCGGTCTCCATCATCAAAGCCGTTTATATTGAAAAGCGCGACTTGAAATGTGCCTGCGTGGGCGGCGGGAGCGATGTCCCGCTCGGCTTCATTTCCCTCTCCGAGAACCTCGGCATGATGGCCATGGCGATCTGGATGATGATCAAGGCAGCTACATGACTAATATGAATCTAACCACAGAAGGCACAAAAGGCCAGGCAACCGACTATAAGACAAAGTGCCGAATCAGTTTTTGTGCTTTTTGTGACTTCTGTGGTTAAAACAAATCTACATCCAACTTTCGGCACTGCCCATTTCATCAGCCCAAATACATAAAGCACCACATACGCATAAAACAAAAATGAATACCCAAAAACTCATCGATACCATCCGACAAACCGGATACGAAACTCATGTTTACTTTAAAAATGGTTACCTCGAAAAGGTATACGAGAATTCGTTGGCCAATCGCTTGAGAAAGAAGGGGCTAAAAGTTCGTCAGCAACACCCTCTCAACGTCATCGACGAAGACGGTAATGTAGTTGGAGAATATTTCGCAGATCTTTTTGTCGAGAACTCAGTCATCGTGGAACTGAAGGCACTCAAGAATTTGAATGAGAATCACTCGGCGCAGGTCCTCTCCTATTTGAAAACATCTCAAATCAAGCATGGCATGCTCATGAATTTTGGAGCAGCTAAGTTCGAAGTAAAAAAATATATTCTGTGACTTTTGTGCGTTCTGTGGTTCTCCACCCATGATCAATTCCCTCATACGCTTCTGCCTCGAGAACAAACTGGTCGTGATTTTATTCACGGTCGGGCTCATCATTTGGGGCTCCGCCGTCGCGCCCTTCGATTGGGAGTCCAGATGGCTTCCGCGCGATCCTGTTCCGGTCGATGCGATCCCGGACATCGGCGAAAATCAGCAGATTGTTTTCACCGAATGGACCGGACGCTCCCCCCAAGACATCGAGGACCAGATCACCTACCCCCTGACGACGGCCCTGCTCGGTTTGCCGCAAGTAAAGACGGTACGAAGCTACTCCATGTTCGGCTTCTCCTCGATTTATATTATTTTCAGGGAGGATGCCGAGTTCTATTGGACGCGCAGCCGCATCCTGGAGAAACTGAACAGCCTGCCCTCGGGCACCCTCCCCCAGGGCGTTTCCCCGCAACTCGGCCCAGACGCCACCGCGCTCGGGCAGGTTTTCTGGTATACGCTGGAAGGGATGGATTCCCGGGGAGAGCCCACCGGCGGTTGGGACCTCGACGAGCTGCGCAGCAGTCAAGACTGGTATGTGCGCTACGCCCTGCAGGGCGTCGAAGGCGTGGCTGAAGTCGCGTCAATCGGCGGATTTGTTAAGGAATACCAGGTCGACGTCGAACCGGATGCACTCCGCACGTACGACATCGCGCTGCACGAGGTCTTTGACGCGGTACGGGGTAGCAACCTTGATGTGGGCGCACGCACCATCGAGATCAACTCGGTGGAATATGTTATCCGCGGCCTTGGTTTCATCGAGGATCTCGATGATCTGCGAAAGAGCGTCATCACCCAGCGCGACAATGTGCCGATCACCCTCGAACAGGTCGCCTCCATCAATTTCGGTCCGGCGCTACGACGCGGCGCCCTGGACAAGGCCGGAGCTGAGGCAGTCGGAGGCGTAGTCGTTACCCGCTACGGGGAGAACCCCCTGGCCGTGATCCAGCGGGTGAAAGAAAAAATCAAGGAGATCTCCCCCGGCCTGCCCAAAAAGAAGCTGGAAGACGGTACGGTGAGCCAGGTTGAAATCGTGCCCTTTTACGACCGAACCGGTTTGATCTACGAAACTCTGGGCACGCTGGAAGATGCCGTCAGTCAGCAGATCCTCGTCTCGATCATCGTTGTGGTCCTCATGGTGCTGCACCTCCGCAGCGCGGCCCTGATCTCGGGAGTACTCCCGCTGGCCGTGCTCTTCTCCTTCATCGGAATGAAGCTCTTCGGCGTAGACGCCAATGTCGTCGCCCTCTCCGGCATCGCGATCGCCATCGGCACGATTGTGGATATGGGCGTGGTTCTGGTTGAAAATATCCTTAAACATTTGGATGAGGCACCGCCGGAGGAAAACCGGCTCGAGGTCGTCTATCGGGCCTGCTCGGAAGTGGGCGGTGCCGTGGTTACAGCCGTGCTGACCACGGTAATCAGCTTCCTGCCCGTCTTCACCATGCAGGGCGCCGAAGGAAAACTATTTACCCCGCTGGCCTACACCAAGACCTTCGCCCTGATCGGCTCCATCGTGGTAGCGCTGACCGTAATCCCGCCACTGGCGCACTGGCTTTTGGCCACAGAACGGCGCAAAAAAAGGCAAAACAAAACGAGTCCTGACAATAAATGGTGGCGCTTTTTTAGAAAATATTTTCGTGTCTTTTTGTGCCTCTTTGTGGCCCTCCTCACCGCCGTTTTCCTGGCCAAGGACTGGCGGCCCCTCGGTCCGGAATTCATCCTTAAAAACATCCTCTTTGTTGTTTTGACGATCGGTGGATTACTCGGCTTATTCTATCTCTTCATCCATTTCTACGCACGGATCCTCGGCTGGCTCTTGCGCTTCAAAACCATCTTTCTCGGCTTTTCCGCGATGATCCTGCTCTTCGGTTTTACCGTGTGGCTGGGCTGGAACACTCTCTTTGGCTGGCTGCCTGAATCGATCAAAAAGTCCGACACCTACAGCACGATGGCCCACACGGTGCCGGGGCTTGGCAAGGAATTCATGCCTGACCTCGACGAGGGTTCCTACCTGCTCATGCCCACCACCATGCCACACGCCTCGATTGGTGAAGCGATGGACGTCCTGAGCAAACAGGACATGGCGATCAATGCCATCCCCGAAATCGAAAGTGCTGTCGGGAAAATCGGCCGCGTCGAAAGTCCGCTGGATCCCGCGCCGATCTCGATGATTGAAACCATCATCACCTATAAGTCCGAATATAAGACGGACGAGGACGGCCACATTCTTACTTTCGCTTACAATAGCGCTACCGAACAATTCAAACGGGACGAGGCAGGCGAGCTTATTCCGGACGACGACGGCCGCCCCTACCGTCAGTGGCGCGACGAAATCGAAACCCCGGACGACATCTGGGAGGCCATCGTCGACGCGGCGACCATTCCGGGGACAACATCGGCGCCCAAGCTGCAGCCTATCGCCGCACGTATTGTCATGTTGCAGAGTGGCATGCGTGCGCCCATGGGCCTCAAGGTCTTCGGACCGGACTTGGAAACCCTGGAACAAGTCGCATTGGATATCGAAGCCTACCTCAAGCAAGTGCCCTCGATCAAAAGTGATGCAGTCCTGGCTGACCGGATCGTCGGTAAACCTTACCTGGAAATTGATATCGATCGGGATGCCATCGCCCGTTACGGGATCAAGATCAGGACGGTACAAGACGTGATCGAGGTGGCCGTCGGGGGCAAACCGATCACTCAAACCGTGGAGGGCCGCGAGCGCTACCCCGTCCGCGTACGGTACATGCGTGAGCTGCGCGATTCCATCGAATCAATTGAGAACATCCTTGTCGCCGCGCCCGACGGCACCCAGATCCCGATTCGTGAGCTTGCCACGATTCAATACGAGCGCGGCCCGCAGGTGATCAAAAGTGAGAACACCTTCCTCGTCGGCTACGTCATCTTCGACAAACGCGACGGCTTTGCCGAAGTCGAAGTGGTCGAGCAGGCCCAGAAATTCCTGCAGGAAAAAATCGACCGCGGCGAACTCGATATCCCGGGCGGCGTCAGCTATCAGTTTACCGGTAGCTACGAGAACCAGGTCCGCGCCGAAAAGCGCCTCCGCGTCGTCCTGCCTCTCGCACTCTTCCTGATCTGGCTGATTCTTTACTTCCAGTTCAAACGGGTCAGCGAGACCCTGATGGTCTTTTCCGGCATCGCCTTTGCCTGGTCCGGAGGCTTTATCCTGATCTGGCTTTACGCCCAGCCCTGGTTCATGGACGTCAGCCTGTCCGGCCACAACCTGCGGGAGCTCTTTCAAATGGGCACGATCAATCTCAGCGTTGCGGTTTGGGTTGGCTTCCTCGCTCTCTTCGGGATCGCCACCGACAACGGCGTGATCGTCTGCACCTACCTGCAACAGGTCTTTCGCGATCGTGAGCCCGAATCGATCGAGTCGATCCGGGCCGCAACGGTGGCCGCCGGCGAACGGCGCGTCAGACCGGCCATGATGACCAGCGCCACAACCATTCTCGCACTGCTGCCGGTTCTCACCTCCGCCGGGCGCGGCGCTGATATTATGGTTCCCATGGCCATCCCCTCATTCGGCGGGATGCTTCTGGCCGTTCTGACGGTTCTCGTGGTTCCCGTACTCTATTGTGGCTGGGCCGAAATCGTGCATCATCTAAGATCCCGGAAAAGCTAGCAATGGTACCGGAGACGGGACAGGCAGTTTTACCGCGAGCCCCAGCTTGCACAGAATTTCCCGCAAAATCTCGTTGCCCTTTCAGAGACACGCTTCAACTTCCGTCATCGGAGCACGTATTATTCCCTGATGAGCCAAAGCCTAGCCTGGAACCGGAAAGATCTGATCGACGTCGAGCACCTGTCGCGCGACGAGATTGAAACGATTTTCACTGCCGCCACCGCGTTTAAGCGCGCGATGGAGGCCGATGACAAGAAGCAGCCCTACCTCGAGGGGCGTACCGTCGTGAACCTTTTCCTCGAGCCCAGTACACGTACCCGCCTCGCCTTCGAAGTGGCGGCCAGCCGGCTCAGCGCCGATACGATCACGGTCACAGGCGGAGCCAGCAGCCTGACCAAGGGCGAAACCCTGCGCGATACGGCCCGCAACATGGAAGCGCTTAAGGCCGATATGATCATTATGCGCCACTCCGCTTCCGGCGCGCCCAATTATTTAAGTAAGGTCGTCGACATTCCGGTCATCAACGGCGGCGACGGCTCCCACGCCCATCCCACGCAGGCACTGCTGGACTCCTTTACGCTTCTGGAAAAGTTCGGCAGCCTGGAGGGTAAGAGAATCACCATACTCGGGGACATCCTTTTCAGCCGGGTGGCCCGCTCCAATATCTGGTGCCTGCAAAAACTCGGCGCCGAAGTCACGATCGCCGGTCCCAGCACCCTCGTGCCCAAAGAATTTGAAGCGCTCGGAGTCCACGTCTGCCACGATTTACAGGAAGCGCTGGAAGATGCCGACGCCGTCATGCTGCTGCGCATTCAGCACGAACGCCAGACTGCGACCCACTTCCCTTCCATCGGAGAATACACCAGCACCTTCGGGTTGAATAAACAACGTGCCAAGTGGCTGAAACTGGGTGCGATTATCATGCACCCCGGCCCGATCAACCGTGGCGTGGAGATCGACTCCGAACTGGCTGACTCCGAGCAGTCCGTGGTGCTCCAACAAGTCACAAACGGCATCGTCGTCCGCATGGCGGTGCTGCATCTCTGCTATTGCGCTCACAACGGGAAATCCATTGAGCTGCCGTAAGGACAGAGGGGTGATAACTGAATACTGAAGGACTGAAAAACCGGATTTACTATTTCTTATGAACGAAATTCTTTGGATTACAGGCGGCCGAATTATTGATCCCGCCAACAAACGCGACGAAACCGGGGACCTCTACTCCGTGGATGGCGTGCTGGTGGAGCAGCTCGATGACACCCAGAAAAAGGCCGCAACCAAAATCGATGCCAATGGACTGGTGGTCGCTCCCGGACTTGTCGATATCCATGTGCACTTCCGTGACCCCGGCCAGACGCACAAAGAGGATATCGCCAGTGGTTCACGATCCGCGGCCGCAGGCGGCTTCACCACCGTGGTCTGCATGCCGAACACCAGCCCCGTCTGTGACAATGCCGGCACCATCCAGCGAATCATGGACAAGGTCGCACGCGAATCGATCATCAATATCTACCCGACCGGTTGCCTGACGATTGGGATGGATGGCGAACAACTCGCCCCCACCGGACAGTTGAAAAAAGCGGGTGTTGTCGCGGTGACGGACGATGGCAAATGCGTGCAAAGCAATGAGATTATGCGCCGGGCAGTCGAATATGCCAAAATGCTGGATCTGCCGATCATGGACCACTGCCAGGATGCCAGCCTCACGCAGGGTGCGGTCATGAATGAGGGCGAGTGGTCTCTGCGACTAGGGCTGCGCGGATGGCCCAAAGCTGCTGAAGATATCATCGTCGCCCGAAATGTGATTCTGGCAGAACTCACGGGTGCCCATATCCACATGCAACACGTGAGCTCGGCCAACTCGGTCGATATCCTGCGACGCGCGATTGCGCGCGGGATCTCCGTGAGCGGCGAAGCAAGCCCACACCATATCGAGTTTACGGATGCCGATCTGAAAGACTACAACACGGTTTACAAGATGAACCCGCCCCTGCGGACCGATGCGGACAAGGAGGCCCTGATCGAAGGCCTTTGCGACGGTACCCTGGCCTGCATTGCCACGGATCACGCGCCCCATAGCCCCGACGAAAAGGACCGCGAATTCGATACCGCTCCGTTTGGCATCATCGGGTTGGAGAACTCCCTCGCGAGCAGCTTGGGCACGCTTTATCATAGCGGCCGGCTTTCCCTGAGCGAAGTGATTGCCCTGATGACGCACAAGGGCGCCGAACTCTGTAAGCTGGATGCCGGCACGCTCAGCGCCGGTGCGGATGCCGACATCTGCCTGTTCGATCCCGACGAGGAATGGACGGTCGATCCGAAGCAATTTTTCAGCAAGTCCCGCAATTGCCCCTGGGAAGGACAAACGCTCAAAGGAAAAGTGAAGTCGACCTTTGTCGCCGGCACACAGGTCTATGACGGGACTTCTATCTCGGCATAAGGAAAGACATGGACTCCCCGACACTCGATGCGCCCATCGTTATCGCATCACTTCTAATTCTCGCAGTACTCATCAGTAGTGCGGTGCTCTGGATTCGTCAGGTTCAACGGCCGCGGGATTTGGTTCGTCCGGACATAGGTGTCGCCTCCTGGTCGATTGGCTGGGTGAATTTCGGTATTTTCCTCATCGCAATGGTGTTTGCGGTCGTTCTCGCTCAAAATATCGGACTGGCCCTTTTACTGGAACCGGGCATGGGCGTGCCGGAATTGACCCCCTGGCTGGCCGTCGTATCAGTTTTTTTACTACAGGGGCCGATGTTTGCCGTCTTCTACCTCGCCAGGCGCTTTTACCCGGGGCGATACGCAGACCGCATCAGCAATGTGGAATACCCTCTGGTAGAATCTTTCAAGAAAGCACTGCCATTGTTTGTCATGTTCCTGCCGGTCATCTGGATCGCCACATTGATCTGGTCCAGTATTTTGGGCGCACTGGAACGAGCAGGGATGATCGATGAATTCGAGCCGCAGGAATTGGTCACACTTTTCCAGAGCGGTGGTGACTTGCTCGCCGTAGTCTTGCTCGTTTTCATGGCGGTTGTCGTCGCTCCGGTGGTCGAAGAAGTCATCTTCCGTGGTTGTATTTACCGCTTCCTGAAAAGTAAGACCACCATGCTCGGTGCTCAGGTGATGTCGGGGGCTATTTTTGCTCTGATGCATGGCAATCTGCTCTCGTTCGTCCCCCTGGTTATCGTCGGCGTTCTGCTTGCCCGGGTTTATGAAAAAACCGGAAGCTTGGCTGTCGCCATATGGTTCCACGCTTTTTTCAATGCATTCAGCCTGTGCATGCTCTTTATTACCGGAATGTCTGACAACATACCTCAAAGTTACTAGAAGATGTTTGAACTGTTTTGTTTCTGAAAACAGAGGGTTCAACCTGTGCGAACATGAGCTACATCTGTTAACCGGATTCCGGAAATGACCCACTCAGCGATAAATTAAAAACACTGCCGAATGACTGACTCACACGACAACCTCCGCATTGGCGACAGCCGCCCGCTGCTGCCCCCGGCCATCCTGATTGAAGAGCTCCCGCTCAGCGAAAAAGCCCGCGAGGTAACGGACCGTGGACGGGCTGAGAGCGCTGCCATTCTTTCAGGTAAGGATGATCGCCTCTGCGTCATCGTCGGCCCCTGCTCGATCCACGACCCCGGCGCCGCACAGGAATATGCCAGCCGGCTGCAGCCGCTGCATGAAAAATACAAAAACGATCTCCAAATCATCATGCGGGTCTACTTCGAAAAGCCACGCACGGTGGTCGGCTGGAAAGGACTGATCAACGACCCCTACCTGGACGGAAGTTTCGAGATCAACACGGGACTCCGCTACGGACGAAAACTGTTGCTGGATATTTGTGAGCTGGGCTTGCCCACGGGCGCCGAATTTCTCGACACCATCATCCCCCAATTCATTGCTGACGCCATTTCCTGGTCGGCCATTGGTGCCCGCACCACCGAGAGCCAGGTACACCGCGAACTGGCCTCCGGACTTTCCATGCCGGTCGGATTTAAAAACGGCACCGGCGGCAATGTGCAGATGGCGATCGATGCCGTGCGCTCGGCGCGCCAGCCTCACTGGTTCCCCTCGGTAACAAAACAAGGCGTGACCGCGATTTTTCAAACCACCGGAAATACGGACGCGCACGTCATCCTGCGCGGAGGCAGCCGGACCGGCCCGAACTATGAAGCCAAAGACATCGGACAGGTGATTGAACTGCTTCAAAACCACGACCTTCCGCCGCACCTGATCGTCGACTGCAGCCATGGCAACAGCAACAAAGACTACACCCGGCAAGGCGAAGTCGCCCGAAACCTGGCCGGACAAATTGCATCCGGCCAGCGCGGTATTGCCGGATTAATGCTGGAGAGTCACCTCGTGGCCGGCCGGCAGGACTACGACCCGAAGGGCAATAATACCTACGGGCAAAGCATCACCGACGGCTGTATCGATTTTGAAGCGACCGAGGTAATTCTCGGGGAGCTGGCGGAGGCCGTCCAGCAGCGGCGAAATGCCTAGTCCGACACGAACCGCCTAAACCAACTTCGCTCTACGAGCTACGATGCTTGGAGAGGCGGGACTCCAACACCGCACGCGGCTTTCGTACTGCTTTCAACTGACCGCAACCGGCGGCCACATCGATACCGCGTCGCTGACGCACGGTGCTGGGTAAGCCGGATTCCTGAATAATTTGTTGAAATGCACGAACGTCTGTTTCGTTGGGGGCCTGGCCTTCGAAGCCGTCCGTCGGATTAAGTGGGATCAAATTGACGTGCGCATCCATACCCTTGAGAAGACCGGCCAGCTTGTGCGCATGTTCGCGACTGTCATTGACCCCACCGATCAAGGTCCAGGCAAAGAAAACACGTGCCCGCTTAATCGCGGAATATTCCCGGCAGGCCTCCAACAAATCAGACAAAGGCCATTTTTTGTTTACGGGCACTAACTGTCCTCTCTCCTCGTCATCCGCTCCGTGCAAGCTCACCGCGAGTGAGTAACGCTTGGGATGACGCGCCAGTTTGAGGATACCGGGAATGTGCCCGACCGTACTGATCGCCACTCTCGCCGGACCGATATTGAGACCACGGGTATCGGTCAAAACATCCAAGGCATCCATGACGGCATCAAAGTTGGCCATCGGTTCACCCATGCCCATCATTACAATATTCCGGAGCCGTTCGCCATGCCTTTCCCTCAGGGCCCGCTCGACGTGGTGAGCCTGTGCCACGATTTCTCCCGCGCTCAAATTTCGGGAAAAACCCATTTGTCCTGTCGCACAAAAGACACAGCCCATGGCACATCCAACCTGACTGCTCAGGCAGGCCGTGTAACGTCCCGGAAAACCCATTCGTACCGACTCGACCTCGGTCTTGTCGCCCAGACGAAGCAGATACTTTTGAGTGAATCCGTCACTGCTGGGTGTGGCGTCGATTTCGTGGATATCACAGAATCCCGGGGCACGCTCGCCCTCCAACCAATTCCGCACTGGTGGCAAAATTCCCTCCAAAGACGTAATATCACTTCGAAGCAAGCGACGTTGAACTGCATTAAAAACGGGGCGCGCATGAACCGGATTGACCCCCGACTTCTCCAGGAGCTTCTCCAAATCCGCGTAGGTGCAGCCTTCTAATACGTCTTTCATCCTGTGTGGTTGCCGAAAATCGATAAAACGGTCAATACCGGGCAAGCTGAACCACTCAAATTTAGCTTTGCCATGGGGAGGCAGTTTCACCCATAGTAACGATGTCTTAATAATGACATATCACCCTAAATGAAGGATTATCATGAATACACTACTGAAACTGACACTCAGCACACTGCTCTTCTTCAGCCTTTGCTTCGCAACCGGCTGTGAAAAAAGCGCCAGCGACAAAGCTGAAGATGCTGTCGAAGATGCCGCGGATGCAGTCGAAGATGCTGCGGACAACATGCAAGACGCAGTCAACTAGACATATCGCTCTTATAACAAGAAGCGCTTCTCCTCGGGGAAGCGCTTTTTTATGCCCGGACTGAGTATACGAGAACTTTTCTGCCTCTCACAATTTTTCTCTGCCGTTCGCAGGGCTAGGCGCTTACCGGCAGCTAACCCCTAAATGCGCGCTCTGTTGAAGCCGTCATCACCCCTTCCGGTCATCCAACTCTCTGCTTTCGGCCAGCGGCACTTTGACCCAGAAGGTGGTACCTACGCTCTTTTCACTTTCGAATGCAATTGTTCCGTTCAGTATCTGCACCGAACGTTTTACTATGGCGAGCCCGACTCCCGCCCCCTCAAAATGACGACTTGGGCTCGTATCTTCCTGGGTAAACGTTTCAAAAAGCTGGGATTGAAACGCTTCATCAATGCCCACTCCGGTGTCCGTACATTGGAAGCAAAGCTCATGGTTTTTCCTGTATAACCTGAATGTTATGGTCCCTTCGTTCGTGAACTTCACCGCATTCAGAACAAGATGCCACAAAATCTGACGAAGGTACTGTTTACTGCTGTATATTTCCGCATCTTCACCGGGGATTTTTTCGACCCGCAGCTTGAGCTTCTTTTTTTCGATTTCCGGAACCATGGGTGCGATGACTTCATCCAGCAAATCGTTGGCATTAAATGATTCACTGGGAGGTGGCCCCTGATTAATCGCATCTTCGCTCAGAAACAATACATCGGAAATCAATTCGGTCAGCGCGTGTGCTGATTTCGAAATCGTGCTCACGCTTTCTTTGGTAAAGCTCTCTTCAGTTGTCTCACCTACCAGTTCCGAAAGGCCGAGGATTGCGTTCAACGGTGTGCGGATTTCGTGGCTCATATTCGAGTAAAAGCGCTCTTTCACCAGTTGGACGGACTGCTCGATTTCACGTGCTTCATTGGCCCGTTTCAAATAAAGGCACAGCGATATCAGTAGCAGCACGGTAAGCAGACATAACACAGCACAAACCACGTAGATGAGCCCACGGGACGGTGCGTGTTGCGGCCAACCATCCTTGGGCGCAATCGCCATTTCCCACGAGCCATGAAAGAAAGGGACGGGATAAAGAACCGCTCCGGAATAAAAGAGATCCCTATCCCCCAGAAAAACCGCCCCATTCGCCCCCAAACCATCTTTGCCGCGCAGAGCGATTTCCAGATTTGAACTATCCAGCGGCAGATCCGCCTGTTCATAAATTGATTCCACCCGAATCGGAGTTGAGATAATCCCCCAAAAATCCTCGGCTTCAAACCTCCCGTTCGTGGTAAACACCGGAAAACGTCCGATGATCGCCTCCCCACCCTGAACCAACTCAACCGGTCCGGCGATGATGGGCTGCTTCGTCTTTTCTATTTGTCGGATAGCATCGATCTGCTCCGGTAAATCTTCATAGCTCATATTCAGTACGGCTTCGTTCCCCTCCAATGGATAAACGAATCGATTCACTAAATCGGGAGCTGCGGCGATGTTCACCAGCCCGGGAATCGCATCAAACATGCGCGCACAGATTTCTGCATATTCCTCCTGAGTGATATCGTCCTCGAATCCGATATAACTGGCCAAGCCGGAAACTAGAAAAAAAGACGAGTTGACCTCGGCTTCCAACCGGGAAGCAATCAGGGCCGCCTCTTGAAAAACGACGGCGCGCACCTCCTGTAAATAGTGCCTGTAAGTGGTCCGCTCCGTCGTATGCGCAAAGAGACCGAAAATCAGACAAATCACCAGCGCAACCGCAGCAATCGATCCGCAACTGGGATTAAGTAGACGGCTGCGATCAATAATGGGATCAAGCTGTCCCTCAAGGCCTTTGTTTTGTGTGCTCTTGAGAGACATATGACAGGACTTTAGTACTGACCGTTCTCGCGCGCCTCTAGTTCTTCCAGTTCACGCTGCGCTTCGGCAATACGGGCCTGTGCCTCTTGAATACGGCGTGCACGCTCTTGGGATTCTTCAAAAGCCTTCTTTTTCGCAGCCAACTCGGCTTCAACCCGTGCCGCCTCACGCTCGGCTGCGGCGACATCCGAGTCGGTCGCAGTACTGGCAATCGCATCCTGGGCGCGCTGTTTCTCCAAGGTCTCAATTTCTTTCTCCAATTTTTGCTGCTCCAGGACTTCCTGTTCGTATTCATACTGGCGTTGTGCCTCAGCTGCCTCCAGCGCCTCCTTGCGCTTATCATACTGGCTACCAGCCATGCCGCCTAGTATACCGCCAATAATGGCACCGGCCACGACGTTGGTATCACTTCCATCGCCCATGTTATTGCCCGCGACCCCGCCGGCGATCGCGCCCAGCACCGCCCCGGTATTTCGGCCGGTATTCCCCGAGCTGGTAGTCGTCTGACAGCCACTGAAAAACAAGATACAGGAGAGAATCGCAAAGGGTAGTAATTTTTGCATAATAGTATCAATAAGTGGCCTTGCAGAAATTGCAATGCGTAGAATAATCAGATCTCCGCCAGATTTATTGAGTTCCAAAATTTTCCTATGAGCTTACGAAACCCCGAACGCGGCCTACTTTCAGTCAAAGGCCTGATCTTTTCCATGGGCCTGATCGCCTCATTTATCTTCGTCGGTACGATTTACGGGCTGGTCATTCGCCCGGAAGCGAACAAGGCGGCCCTGGCGACCAGCTACGGGGTCGATGCCGGCACCTCCTTATCCAGTTTCTTCGTTATCCTGAAGGACTACGAGCAGCAGATCTGCCTCTCTCTCTTTCTCTGGGGGATCATGATCCTGGTTTATAAATTTATCCTGTTGCAAGGTGAAATCAAGGTGGTCAACGAATACGAACCGGACATACTCGAGGAAGCCGAAACCGAAAGCTCACCGGGTGGCCGCAGCATCACCCGCGAGGAGGCAAAGGCCATTGCCTCCAAAGTCGACGACGACAGCCGCAAGCCGGAGTTTCACAACAAATTACTCCCCTATGTGGTGGCACGTGGACTGGAGCGCTACCACATCACCGGAAGTGTCCCGGAAGCCACCGAAACCATGATGGGCCGTATTGAAGTCGCTTCCGAACAGCAGGAAAGTGAACTCTCCATGCTGCGCTATCTGGTTTGGGCCATTCCCTCCATCGGCTTCATCGGCACCGTACGGGGAATTGGCGTCGCCCTGCGCCGGGCGGACGAAGCGCTGCAGGGTGATATCTCGGGTGTGACTTCGGCTCTGGGGGTGGCTTTCAACTCCACTCTCGTCGCGCTCATCATCAGTATCATGCTCATGCTCCTCATCCATCTGCTACAAAGCAGTCAGGAGGGGCTTATCCTGCGCTTGCAGACCTTCTGCCGCGAACAGATTCTCGATAAATTGTTCGAGCAGAGCTCGGAAGACAGGAGGCAGAAGTCAGAAGACAGAGGTCAGAGGACTGGGATCAAGCCCGCTGAACTGACTGCGCCACCGGAAGAAGAGGGATCATGAAAAAGCGCCGCGAGGCACAAAGTTCCGCACTTTCCTTCATGGACTGCATTTGCTGCGGTTTCGGTGCCGTGCTCCTGCTTTTTATTCTGACGACCAAAAAGCAAATCATTCTGAGTAGCGAGGAAGCCAGCCAGTCGCAGGAGGCCGCGGAAACCCTCCAGGCCGCCATCAAAGAAACCGAGGCGCAGCAGAAGGCCCTGGAAAAGGAAATCGAAGCACTCGATCCACAACCGGATACCAACGCCACCAGCCTTTCCGAACTTGCCGCCGAACAGGAACGCCTGGCCAAAGCGGTCGAAAATCAGGCTCAGGAACTCAAAGCCCTGGAAGCGCAAGTCGAGCCGAAACAAGCTCCGGCCTCACTGGACCGTCCGTCCGCCGACCAAAGCTACCTTTCCGGCCTGCGATTGCGCGGTCCGCGCGCAGTTATCCTTCTGGAAAGTTCCGGCAGCATGCTCGCGGAGACAGCCGCCGAAGCAGTCACTATCATGCAGCAGGGCGGCTGGCAAAAGGCGGACAAATGGCTGCGTGCCAAAGAATCTCTCAAGGCGGTCCTGGCCGCCATTCCCAAAGGCACCCAAGTCGCCGTTTTTCAAATGGCCGAAAGCACCGGCCCGCTCAGCGGCAGTCCGGGCAACCCCTACATCGACCCCTACGACAACGCCGCCCTGGTCAGCCTGCTGGACCGTCTCGAAAACCTTGAAGCCCGCGGTGGGGCCGACCTCGCTCAGGGCATGCGTACCGTGGCCAACCTCAAAGAACGTGCCAGCAGCCTGCTGCTGATCGGTGACGGCCTCCCTACCGCTCCCGCACCTCCCGGGCGGGGACTGTCAGAGGCCGAACGGGTCAACCTCTTCAACCGGGCCATGGCCACGCGACCCAACTACCCCTTCAACGCCATTCTCTTTCCCTTCGAAGGCGACCCCTCCGCCGCCGGCCTCTTCTGGCAACTCAGCGGCCGCACCAATGGGATCACCCTCATCCCCGACAACGATTGGCCGACAATTTGAACTGAAAACCGGACAACTGGTCACTGGATAACTGTTGTATGATAAAAAGACGCCCCATCGAGGTCTTCAGCCTCTCGTTTCTCGACTGTCTCTGCTGTGGATTCGGGGCGATTCTGCTGCTTTTCATTCTAACGATCGGTTCGGGCCCACACGGTGTCGAAAGTGAAATTGACGTACCCACCCTGCAAGCCATGCGGGAAAAGCTGGCCATGCTGGAGGCCGACATTGCCAAAAAGTCCGCCATCCTCGAAGCGGCCATCAACAGCGAGGACAAGAGTGAGGAACGTGCGCGCATCCTCTCCCTCATACAGGAACTCGAATCGCAACTGGCCGACCTGCGACAGGAATATGAAAGCCGGAAAGCCAACCTGAGCACCGCACAACAGGCTGCGGCTGAGGCGAACCGTTTGCTGCAAAGTTTCAAACACGAGGACCTGCCACCGATCGGCCTGCCTGCGGATGCCACTCACGTCGCCTTCGTCATCGACACCTCAGGCAGCATGCGCAACCAGATGACGAAGCAACTCCACTACGGCGTAACCGAGCAGATACGCGAGTTACTCGACAGCCTCCCGGAAGTGCGTAGTATTCAATTCCTTGATACAAGCGGAAACTACATGCTCGGCGGACGCAGTGGCTTCTGGCTCCCCGACACGCCGGGCCTGCGCCAGCAGGCGCTTCGACAAATCCTCCGGTACCCGGTCCTGAGTGTCAGCGACCCCGAGTCCGGGGTACGGCGTTCCATTCAGGATCTTAAGCCACAAGTCGGCCCGGACGGGAAAATGAGCATCTACGTGGTCGGCGATGACTTCCGTGGTTCCACGCAGAGCTTTTTATTGAAACTCGACCGACTCAACCCGCGCAATCCGAACACCGGCAAGCGTCCGGTTTCCATCAGTGCCATCGGTTTCCCCACCCTGATCAACCCCTTCCAAATCGGCGCCCCGCAGGGCAACGCCCGTTTTGCCAATATTATGCGCGAGATTGCCGAGGCCCATGACGGTGTCCTCATTCTCAAGCCGAGTATTTGAGAAGTCCCCACCCCCAAAGGGGCTTCGTTCACCTTAGACCGAGAGCTCAGGCCGAACGGCGGATAGCGACATCGACGCTCGGGCAATGCCGATGAACACTTCAAGCCCTCCCAAATCTTAACACTTGAAATACTGACGATAATGATCCGAAAAATCCTCAAATTTGCGCGCAACGTTATGCTGGGAGTAGGCTTTGTGATAGGCGCGGTTTGGATCTACATCGCTCAACCCTCACTTTGGAAAAATGATCCCATAAAATTGGAGGTCAATGAGGCGCGACTCACGGAGGTGGTTCAAAAACTGTCGATCGACTTTCATCCAAGAAACTTCAGCAGCTACGACAATCTAACGCAGACCGCTGCTTACATCGAAGAACACTTCCGAAAGGCCGGAGGCACCGTGGAGATGCAGGAGTTTATCGCCAACGGCAGCAGCTACCGGAACGTGCGCGGTTTTTTCGGCGATAAGACCAGACCCCGACTGGTCATCGGGGCCCATTACGACACCCACAGCCAGACACCCGGCGCGGACGATAATGCCAGTGGCGTAGCCGGTCTCATCGAACTGGCCTATCTTCTGGGTAAGACCACCCCGAGCAATTGTATCGAGTTGGTCGCTTATCCGCTTGAAGAACCACCCTTTTTTGCCACCGAAAATATGGGCAGCTACATTCATGCGGAATCTCTCAGCCGGGAGAATGTCCCGGTCAGCGGTATGATTGCCCTGGAGATGATCGGCTACTTCTCGAACGAATCCGGCTCTCAAAGCTATCCTTCGCGTCTTTTGTATCTTTTCTACCCCCACAAAGGAAATTTCATCGCCGTGGCGGGGAACTTGAAACAGCGCAATTACATCGCCAAAGTGAAAGCTGGCATGAAAGGAGTCACTGACCTAAAGGTGTATTCGATCGCCGCACCCCAGCAGCTCTCCGGGATCGATTTCTCCGACCACCGGAACTATTGGACCTTCGATTATGATGCCGTCATGGTGACGGATACAGCCTTTTACCGAAACGAAGCCTATCATACCGCAAACGACACCTCGAACCGCCTGAACTATGCGAAAATGGCTGATGTGGTACGGGCGGTGTATCACTACGCGACCATGGAATAACCTGATACCAGCGCGTGACTTTTTCCGATAGAAACGCAGCGAGTCCTCAGGCAAGTTCCGCGCCCGCCTTCTCTTTCGCCAACCAACGTTCTATGCGGCCGACCGCTTCCGTCCGGCGGGGATCGTCCGGCTTCATCCGATTGAGGATATTCAAAGCCGTTTCAGCATAGTCTATCGCGGTTGCGCTTTGCAGCTTATCAAGTTCAGCATGCTTGATCTCGCCGTCCCGGATCATTTTACGGGCATCGGCCTCGATTTCCATGCTGGCACCGCCAGGGGCGCGGCTGTCGCCCTTGGCTTTGCCACCGGAACCGGAGCTTGAGCCTTGGCCGGCGCCACTGGAGGAGCCATCGTTCTCCACCTTCTGGCTGCCCCCGCGAGGCTGACGTTCGATCCCGGCAGGATATTGCTTCCCGTCCTTACCAGTCACCTCTCTCGGACTTTCAATACGATTGAGTTTTTCCATCTCCAGGCGACAACGTCGGACAAGGTCGGGCGAAACTTTGCACATCTCGGCGATCACCGCATTCGACATATTCGGCCACTCCTCCAGAGCGACCTCGCAGGCATTCCGTTTGTCGGCATTGGAACGGTAGATCCCGTTGGTGGCATTCGCCCCTAGAGCGTGCCGCAGCGCATCGGTACGAGAGCCTTCGTAGACCACCGCCGCGATCGTCTCAAATTCGTTGCGCTGCGCCGCAAGAAAGCGGTGAAACCCATCGGCTAGCCAGAAGTTGGATCCATCGTAATAGGTGACGACCGGCGGGAATTGAGCCCCTTCCAGCATGGCTTCGGCATAGCTGGAGATGGCTTCGTCGTTTGTCGCGACACGTGCCTGCGTGCCTCCGTAAATATCAATTTTTTCGAGTGCTAAGTCTTGGTTTTGCATAAAGCGCGCAGTTCTGAGTCACTTCCCGAACAATGACAACCTGTGATTGCGAATTTTCTGCAAGCGTTCGTCTCGGCAGCAACCGACACGTGGAAAGTTTACAGCTATGACTTTACAGCCGGGCATTTCAGGGCGACTTTGCTCCTGTGGCTTCTTTGGAGACCCAGATCCTTGTGCCGGACCTCTGGCAGCAGCGTGCCGTCAATCTGCTAGATGCGGGGCACGATGTGATTGTGGACGCTCCGACCGGCAGCGGGAAAACTTATATATTTGAGCTCTTGATCGAACAGCATGCCTTTCGGCGTTGCATCTACACCGTGCCGACGCGGGCGCTGGCCAATGACAAGTTCCGCGAATGGGAGGCCAAGGGCTGGCGGGTCGGCATTGAAACCGGTGACCTCTGCTTGAACCCGGATGCGCCCGTGATCGTGGCCACACTGGAGACGCAAAAGCGGCGGCTCATGCTGGGCAAGGGACCCGACCTGCTTGTCGTGGATGAATATCAGATGCTGGGGGATCCCGCCCGCGGAATGAATTATGAGTTGGCCCTGGCCTTGGCTCCGCCTGAGACGAGGCTACTTCTTTTAAGTGGCAGCGTCGCGAACCCGGCCGACGTGCAAAACTGGCTCAGCCGCAGTGAGCGCTCCGTGCAACTGGTTCGGCATCCCGAGCGTCCGGTACCGCTGGAAGAAATTTCCCTCGACGGTCTCCCCCAGCTCCCGGCCCGCAGCAGCATTCAGGGCCGGTGGCCGCGCTACATCACCCGTGCCCTGCAAGCCGGACTGGGGCCCATTTTGATCTTTGCCCCGCGCCGGAAGGCCGCCGAAACACTGGCTCTGCAATTGAGCCGACAACTGGAGGAGCCGGATGCGATTGCCCTCACCGCCGAGCAAAAGGCTGTCGCCGGTCCGCAACTGACGGCCTGTTTGAAACAACGGATTGCCTTTCACCACAGTGGCATGAGTTACAGCCAACGCGCCGCACTGGTTGAGCCTCTGGCCAAGGCCTGCCAGTTGAAAGTGATCGTAGCCACTACCGGGCTGGCCGCCGGGATTAATTTCGCCATGCGTTCGGTTTTGATCTCCGACAATGAATACCGGGTGGCGGAAGCGCATCGCTACCTTCGACCGGATGAACTCCTGCAAATGTTCGGCCGGGCCGGCCGCCGCGGGCTGGACAAGCGTGGCTTCGCGCTGCAAACCACCGGCACGCCGCGACTGAGTGAGGCCCGCCCCACTCCCCTCCGGCGTGAGGACAAGGTGGACTGGCCCTCCCTGCTCACCGTCCTGCAAATTGCTTCCGAATCGAAGCAATCTCCCCTCGACGCGACCAGAGATTTAACACGCCGTCTTTTCACCAAGCGTCCAATTGTGCTCGGTCTGGAAAATTTCCTCAAACGACGGACATCTCTTAGTCCGGAGACGAAGGCCAATAAGCCCGCGGATCAGGTGCTCTCGGGCGGTACGGTGCGCGAGTTTCTAAACAGCGAGGGCATTTGGGAACGCAAACGGGCCGCGTCTCTGGCACCACTTAAAGACTGCCTGATGCGGCGGGGTGACGATTGGGTTCCTGCGCTTTCCGGCCCGAAAATCCCCGCGAGCTTGAAACTGGGCACGCTCTGGAAACAAGGCCGTGGCAAAGATAAACGCTACGGCCTGAAAGTCATTCTGGCACGTTTCCCGACCAAAACCGATAATGATAAACTACAACTTGCCAAATGGCTGAGACGTTCGCTGCGGGAGGAGGCCCGTGCCGGGGGCAAGCGCCCCAACGTGGCCAAATTTTGGACTCTGGAGACAATCGAGAAGAAGCTTGTGCCCCGAATCGGCTGGCACACAAACGGCGGACGCCTCGTAAAACTCGAAGCCAGCGGCGACGACCTGACCGCCTACCTCGATTACAGCGAAGCGCAAATGCACGCCTATAAGGACTTGCAAGGCAAAGCCCTGCTCAACCCGAAGGAACGCGACCGGGAAATACCCGGCAGCCGCGATGCCCCGGGCAAGCAGACCGATCAGCCCGGCAGTACGAATTCGGTCGCCGAGCAATGGTTCCAGCTCGGCTTGATTGACCGTCAGGCCCGGCCCAACCGTCGGGGTATTCTCTTTTCTTTCTTCAACCATGCCGAGGGCTTGGCGATCTCCGCCGGACTGGAGGATGAGGCCTACCCCATCGAAGAACTACTCTACGATCTGGCCAACATACGTGCGGGACATCGATTCAACGCACTGGCACTGGGCGGCCGCCCCTTGACTCACCTTTGCCAGAAGAACTACGGGGCCGTCAACATTCCCGGTTATCTCCGCCGTGGCTTGCCGGAAGACTACGGCGAAGGCGCCAGCGAGATCCTCTACAACATCGACACCGGCAGCAGCCATGCCTCCGCCTATCTCGACGACGAACTGAGCCGGGGCGATATTGAACGGGCCCAACTGGAATGGCGCAGCCTGCGTGCGCACATTGCCCATGCCCCCGATTACGACTGGGACCGATGGATGGCCTTGAAAGAGGCTTGCCTGAAATCGATCCATCGAGAGCAGCGCGCACTGCCCTTTGAGAATCTACCGCCACTCACGCCGCAACAACGCTCGACACAGGCCTGGCAGAAATTAATTTGAATAAAACATGATTCAGCCAGGTTTATTCCCGCCCGTAAGTTCTGCGGAACAAGTCGTAGTGGCTCCGTTTGCGGCGGCCCTACGAAATAACACCAGTCGCCCCGGCCTACCGTTTCACCACGGCTAACATGATTTCCCACAAACAGCTCGCCAACTGGTATGCCCAACTCGGACAACACCTGGAGGCAGGTGTTCTTCTTGCGGATGCCCTGCGGCTGTGTGAGGGGCCGCCGCCCAAAGGCCGCAACAAAATGGCTGACCGTATCCAGAACGGGGATACGGTTGAGGAAGTGTTGCGTGATGCCCCGAAATGGCTGCCGAGGGCGGACCGCTACTTTCTGGCGGCCGCGATGGAAACCGGCAGCCTGCCCCGCACCCTGCAGAACCTTTCCGACCGCCATGACCGTGTCGGCGCAACAAAACTCAAGGTTATCCTCGGCCTGCTCTATCCTCTCGGCGTCTTTCACATAGCGGCCCTGCTCCTTCCGATCATCCGCATGATCGATTACGAAGTCGGCTTCAAATGGGACGCTGCGATCTACGCGGTGCAAGTCCTGACATTGCTTATCCCGGTATGGGGCCTGCTTGCCTTGATTTACTACCTTGCCCATAGCGATCACCCGCTGCTGCCGCGCCTCCTGCGATGCCTCCCACTTCTCAAAAAATACAGTGAGATGCAGGCCATGGCCGACTTCTCTTATTCCCTCGGCACATTCATCGCCGCCGGTGTCCCCGCTCCCAGCGCCTGGCGCTTGTCCGGCAAGGTCGTTAATGACGCCCGCTTTCATGCCGTTCTGAAAAGACTGGAACCGGTCTTTGCCAGCGGCAATGATCCGGCGCACGAGCTCAAGCAATTCAAGTGCTTCCCACCGGAATTTTGCGCTTTTTATAAGACCGGAGCAGACAGCGGCAATCTCGATCAAAACCTCATCCATGCCGGACGCCAATTCCAGGACAAGGCCAACACCGCCACGACCGTTGCCGCACTGGTCTATCCCTCGTTAATCTTCGCCGTCATCGCCGGATTCATCATCATAACAATCTTTCAGGTCTACGGAAACTACCTGAATATCTTCGACCAATTCTGAACGGGATCCCGCATCCCGGATCACGCACCCCGCTTTCTCATCCAACAGACTTCTTCACAGCCCACCGGCCGGCTCGGATACGTCTCGCGGGGGGTATAGGACTCGACAAGCTCAAAGTCATCGTGGAACAAAGCGTGAATTTCTTCACCCGAGATCGGATGCGGCGGGCCATCTCCATCATAATTTGAGACTTCCCGGAAGAACACGGCGAGAAACTGCCCCCCGCGCTTGAGTACTTTGTTGAGGGAGGACAGGTAGGCCTCGCGTTGCGAAGGCTCGATCGCACAGAGGCAGGTGTGCTCGACCACCCAATCAAACGAACCAGACAACCCTGCTTCAGGATTGAGAAAATCCCCCAGGACATAGGATTCTCCGCCAACCGGAGCAAACGCAGCCGCTTTTCTCAGTGCTCCAGGGGCAATATCCAGGCCGGTGACTTGCACGCCGTGCTTCGCCAGAAGACGGACGTCGTGGCCCGTGCCACAACCGGGCACCAGGGCTCTGCCTTGCAGCGAATGCTCCTTCAGAAATTTCATCAACGGCGGGGCTGCGTAGCCTTTATCCCAGGGCGTCTCGTCAACCTCGTAGGCTTTGTCCCAGTCGCGTGCCATCCCGTTTCGTGTAGATACAAAAGTGGCCAGGCACCCTACGGCACACGTGGATCCAACTGCCGCTGCTCCCTTCCGGGCCTGACGGGGTTTGCTGGTCCGACGTTGCATAGGACCCGGCCATCAATGAAGAGACGCGCAAACTCCCCGTTCTTCAACCTTAAAATCATCTTTTCATTTAAAGTCGCTACTCGTTTCCGTAGGGGGTGAACACGCGAATGTTGTGGAATATTCCAAAACCCTCGCGGGCATCGCCTGAACGGCGCTCCGGGCATGCGCACGCACAGCCCTGCTGACATCGCAAATCCCAGGTCGCCGAGCCCTTTCAAAGAGAATTCGGTCTTGGACGTTCGATGTTCCGCGTTCAATGTTGTTACCATGCAGCCCGTCACCACTCAAAAACGTAAGCAGTTCTTCCCGATCAACGGCCTCTTTCGGGAATATTTGGAGACCTACCAGCGTAGTGTCGACCTACCGGTGACTTACGAGGACATGCTCAAATATGAAGACGCTTTTCCCCTATTGAACCGGGATGGCGAAGACACGCTCTGGCAAACCCTGATCTTTGAAGCGGTTTACGGGCGTGAACTTTATGAGGGGCTGAAAAAGATTTACGTCCTCCTGCGTTCGGGTGGCGACGAGTCCATCATGCGCAACCTCTACATCGACCGGGTGGATTTTTGCACCTTCGGCAACACCAAGCCGATGCGCGTGCGCGTGGTCAACCAGCACAACGACAACCACGACTATTTCTACGTCAAGAAGGCCGACGCCTCCCGGGTCTATGGGCTGGAACTGGAAGAACTGCTTTCCCCCAACCATATCAACTTTCTGGTCTACGAGGACACGTTGATCGAAGAGCATATCATCGGCGTGCCCGGCGATGATTTCATCCGGGACTACATGCCCCGTCCCGATTTGCACGAGGTGCGCCTGGCCAAAGAATTCATTAAATTCAACGAGCGTTGCTTTGTGCGCCTGCTTGGTGACATGCGTGCCTACAACTACGTTGTGGAAGTCACACCCGACTTCGAGGAAAACCAGTACCGGGTGCGTGCGATTGATTTCGATCAGCAATGCTACGAAGGCCGGCGCACTCTCTACCTCCCGCAATTTTTCAAGAATAACCTACCGGTGGTCAACCTCTGCACGGAGCTGATCAACGTGGAAACCAGTCTGCAATACCAACGGGAGGAGCGGGCCCTGATCAAGCGTCGCCTCAACTTCGCTCTCGAACGCGTCCAGCAGCTCCGCGAGTGCATGTGTGCCGATAAAATCTCCAGCACCGAAAAAACCCATCAGCTACGCAAGGAACTCGCCACCATGCACGACGACTTCCGCTTCATGCTTTGCCAGTCCATGGGCGAGATTACGTTCCTAAACATCACCATCACGCTGGGGCTCAAAGGCAAGGCAGCCTACTTTCCGGAAGGAGACTGAGGCACCTACCATGGAGAATCAAGGCAGGCCGAAGGTCGTGTAAAGATCGTAATCACTGGTGAATTTGGAATTGTAACCCGTTCTCGCCTTGGCTTTTAAAATCAGTTCGGGCGATCGCTCCCATGCCGTTTTGGAAGACTTCACTTTGACGATCTTACCACTCCGGTCGCGAAGCACGACAAGATAGCCGCCATACTCAAAACCGCCGTAGTCAGGGTCATACCTGCAGGCAAAATTCTTACCCACCCAACGTGCTTTTTCTCCGGGTGGTACTTTTATAGTAAAGTCCTGTTTACTCAAAATTGCGTAGAGCCTGCCGCTCATGATCTCCCTGCCCACGACAACGGCCGTCCCTTTAATGTCTGTGTAAGTTTTATAGACTTCATCGCTGGTCAGAACCACCTCCGGCTCAAATCTAACCACACGGTCATCAATGTCACCGTAGTTATTCTCGTCGTCATCACGCCCCCTTAAAAATGCGATCGACAACTTGGAGTCGGCCTGAATTTCGGCCTTGTCGATCAGTGTCTGCTGTTTTTTCACCCATGCGCGTATGTCCTTACGGTCATTCATAGAAAACATACTGAGGTCCACGTCCTTGAAGACGCGACCATCCCGGCGCTCGATCGTTACTTTCTCCAAGGTCGCTTCGACTATTTTGGCCTCAATCTTGGAACCGTCCTGGCTGGTAAAGGTGCGGTATTCGTCGTCCGCGTACCCTGTTAAGCTGGATACAGCGAGCAATGCAGACAGGAATACTTTTCCGAAATTTTTCATTTCTAACTACAGTTTGCAAAAAGGCTGCCTGCATACAATTAAATTCAAGCTGTATGTGTCGTTTCGATAAAAACTTATCAGGAAAAATGTGAATATTACTTCACGCCATAGGCCTTCCGCACTTCTTCGCCGATGATTGCAAGCCCGCGCTCGACCGTATCATCGGACATGGCATAGCTGATGCGCAGGCATTCGCGCTGGTGCGCCCAGTCCGGCTCGTCGAGACCCGGAAAGAAATCCTCCCCTGGAATCACAAGAACCCCTCTGGCTTTCAACCGTTCGTAGAGTTGGCGCGAGGTAATGGGCAGGTCGGGACACCAGAGCCAGAGAAAGAGCGCTCCCTCCGGTTCGTGAATGCGGCAGGGCAACCCTTCCAGATTGGCCTCCAAACGCTCCGAGGCATGCCCCACCTTGCGTTGGTAGTAAGGGCGGATCACTTCGTCACTCAGGAGGAATAGTTGCTGCTTCTGCAGCAACCTCAAGCCGATCTCCGGTCCCATCGAAGGCGTCGCCAGGCATTGAATCGTATTGGCCCGGCCGAGTGCCTTCACAATTTCCGGCTTGGCAATCACAATACCGGTGCGGGTGGCCGGCAAACCGAACTTTGAAAGACTCATGCAGAGAATGACATGTTCTTCCCAAAAGGGCTTGGCATCATTGAACACGATACGGGGGAAAGGCAGCCCGTAGGCATTATCGAGGATAAGGGGGATGCCCGCTTTTTTCGTCAGTGCCGAGAGCTGTGACACCTCGTTGTCCGTGAGCACATTCCCGGTCGGGTTCGTCGGACGACTGAGACAAACTGCCGCCACGTCATCCTTCAGCTCGTAAGCCTCGGGATGCACCCGATATTTAAAGCGGAACTGCCCATGCAGCTCAATCTCGGGTCGGTGCGAGCGAAAGAGGCCGGGCCCCACGCCGATATCCCCGTACCCGATGTACTCCGGAACCAGGGGCAGGTGAATTTTGCGCCCCCTCCCCGCCAAAGCGTTGAAGAGCGTAAAGAACGAGGCCTGGGAGCCCGGGGAGAGAAAGATGTTCTCCGCAGTAATGGGCCAGCCGAAGCGGGCGTTCAATTCTGTGGCAAGCGCCTCCCGAAAGGCCGGGTGCCCGGCCGGCGGATCGTAATCGCCCAACATCCGGGAGCATAATACCGGATCGTCCACGATCTCGCTCAACGTCTTTTGAATAATATCCTTAACCTCGGGGATATGGGCCGGGTTGCCGCCCCCCAGCATCAATGTGTTGGCATCCCGTTTGGCGAGAGCCTCGCCCAGGTCCTCCATCAGGTTGGAGATTCCGCTTTCACCGCAATACGCCTGTCCGAATTCACTTTTAATCACAGGTGATGTATTAACGCCTTCCCCCCGCTCTTTGCAGTCAAAAAGCGTGCAGTCCTTCAAAAATATCGCTTTCTTAGTTGATTCATCATCTCAGCCATCAAATTTGATCTCTATGAAAAATATAATCATTGCTCTATTGCTCCCCACCCTCGCCCTTGCCGGCGAGACGATTTCACTTTTCAACGGCAAGGACCTGAGTGGCTGGACCATGGACATTCCCGCTCATGACAAAGCCGGCCCGGAAGACACGGCGACAATCGAGAACGGAGTGATCACCATCGACACCCACAAGGCAAAATGGTGGCTGTCCGTGCCTAGCTTTATTGTTCGCGACGGACTGCTGGTCAGTTTGGGCAAGCAAGGCGGCCATCTCATCACGGAGAAAGCATACTCTGACTACGAACTGGTCGTCGAATACCGCTTCAGTAAAACGCCCGGAAATTGCGGCGTGCTCGTACATGCTTCGACGCCACGTTGCCTGTACAAAATGTTTCCCAAATCCATCGAGGTGCAAATGATGCATGAGAATGCCGGCGACTTTTGGGTGATCTGTGAAGATATCGAAGTGCCTAACATGGAGGAACGTCGACCACGCAAAGAAGACCAGAAATTTGGCGGTAAAGCGGGCGATGCGCGCCAGATCCTGAAGCTCACCGACGCGGAAAATCCACTGGGCGAATGGAACACCATGAAGATCGTCTGCAAAGGCGATGAGATCATTGTCCACGTCAATGATGTACTGGTAAACCACGGCTTCAACAGCACCGCCACCTCCGGCAAGATCGCCCTGCAGGCCGAAGGCTCGGAAGTGGAGTTCCGCAAAGTGGAACTGACCCCGCTATCGAAGTGACTCATAACGAGTCACCCTCGTCTGAAGGACTCGGCCGCTTCCCTGGCTGGCCTTACCCTAAACCGGGACAACTTACCTCATGATCGCTATGCTTTTCCCCATGAATCGACTTCGCCTGCTGCTCATTGTACTCCTGTTTTCGTTCTCATGTCAGGTCGGTCAGGCCAATGTAGGAACACCCGCAGCCAAGCTGTGTGCCCCGATCTTCAACGATCATGCGGTCTTCCAACAGGGAGAGGCCATCCCCGTCTGGGGCTCGGCCCCGGCTGGCGCTTTGATCTCGGTTGAATTCAATGATGCCACGGTCACGACCCGTGCGGCTCCGGATGGCAGCTGGCAGCTCGAGCTCCCGCCCATGCCAGCGGACAAACTCGACCACTTGGACCAGTTTCCGGAAGGCAGAACCCTGACGGTGACCTCCGACAAAGGACCGGCACGCAAGCAGATCTTTCACAACATTCTGATCGGCGAGGTTTGGCTGTGCTCCGGCCAGTCGAATATGGCTGGCAAAGTGCGTAATAACCGCAAAAAGCAAAATCCCGATGACGACCTGACACAGCTGCAAATGCCTGCCCTTCGCCAATATCGCAGTGACACGGGATGGATCTCCGCCACCCCAGAAGAGGTCCGGGAATTCAGCCGCGTGGGTGTGACCTTTGGGCGTAAACTCCAGCAGGAACTGAACGTCCCGGTCGGCCTGCTGTTTGGCGCCGTTGGCGGCACGAAAATCGAGACCTGGATCCGGCCGGACGCCGGCGTGGATACCAGCGCCAAACATGCCCCCGGAAGCAACTACCGCAAACACATCGATCCAATCGCCGGCTATGGCTTGAAAGGAATTCTCTGGTATCAGGGTGAGGGCAATGCGAGCGACGGCTTCGCTTATTTCGATAAGCTGAAAAGCCTGATCGATGGCTGGCGCACCGTCTGGAGCAATCAGGCTCTCCCCTTTCTCATCGTGCAACTGGCCGGGATCGGTCAGTCCGATGCCGAACAGCCCGCCATGGGCGATGGCCGCGCCGCAATCCGTGAAGCCCAGTTTCAAGCCATGAAGCAGTTTCAAAATGTCGGACTGGCCACCGCGATCGACATCGGCGGCCCCGGCGAGCATCCACCCAACAAGACGGATATTGGCATCCGTCTGGCACACTGGGCCCTGCACCATAACTATGCCAGGGAAACCATTGCCGCCAGCGGCCCGATCTTCAAGGGCTTTGAACGCAAGGATTCCGCCATGGTGATTCACTTCGAAAACGCCGAAGGTCTTATGCTCGGCCGCAAAGATACTTACGACCCGGTCCAAGCGGTCCCGGAAGGCACTCCGCTGCCCTGGCTCTCGATTCAGGACCAAAAGGGCAATTGGCACTGGGCGGAATCGCGAATCCTAGGAGAAACCCTCGTCGTGCAGCATCCCGACGTTTCGAATCCTAAGGCGGTGCGTTACGCCTGGACCAACAACCCGAATCATCCCGTCGGCCCTTACCTCTACAACCAGTACGGCCTACCGGCTTTCCCATTCACTACTGAATCTTGGTCTTCCCTTCTGGATTAGGCGTCTGCAGCAAACCCGCATATCTGATACCTCCAACTTCTTAACATGATGAAGTGCGTTATCAGCAAAAGCTTCCGGGCTACCATCGCTCTGTTTTTAGCCCATGCACTCGAGGCTGAGATTGCCGTCCTCCAAAACGGCCAGCAGCTTCGTGTCGAAATCGATGGTGAGCTTTTTACCGAATATCGCACCGAGCGCCATGTCCCTTGCCTCTACCCCTTGCTGAGTCCGGACGGCACCCACCTCACCCGGCGATATCCGTTTGCGGAAAATATCGTAGGAGAGGCCTCCGACCATCCGCATCACATTGGCTTCTGGTTCGCACATGGTGATGTCAACGGCTACGATTTCTGGCATGGAAGGAACGGAGAAAGGATCACGACTTCCAGAGTTCAACATGGGAGCGTCGACAAGGGTCCTGAAGGCTCACGTGTTCGTTTTTCCGCAGACTTGGATTGGATCGCAGGCCGTAAGAAGTTACTCACCGAGAGGCGTGTTTACACGATTATCGAAAAGGGTAGCGATCGGATCATCGATGTCACCTGTCACTTGAAAGCGACGGAAACCGAGCTTGTCTTTGGCGATACCAAGGAAGGCAGCTTCGCCCTTCGATTAACGCCGACTTTGCGCCTCAAGGGGGAAGTCGCACGAGGAGCCATCACCAACAGCGAGGGCGCCCAGGGCCGCGACGCCTGGGGGCAGCGCGCCCGATGGGTCGCCTACCACGGCCCCGATTCGGCCGGCACGGCGACTGTCGTAGCCATTTTTGACCATCCAGAAAACCTGCGGCACCCTACCTGGTGGCACGCCCGCGACTACGGACTCTTAACCGCAAACCCCTTCGGCCCGAAGGCCTTTGGCGACGACACATTTACAAACAAGGGAGACTTTATCCTGAAAGAATCCGAGACGCTGACGCTCCGATACCGGTTGGTCCTGCATCAAGGCAATCTTCATTCAGCAGAGCTGAATGAGCGCTGGAACGAATTCACCAGAAACCGCCCGGGCCAATCCGATCAAGTTCAAGTTGAAAACAATTCAGCCCCCTGAAGAAATCTATCTCAGAAAATGCCGGCGGTAGCGCCTTTTTCCAGCTTCCTCCTTGCATCGGAAAAAAACCTCCGAAAAATGCCCGTTTTTAACAGGGAGTACTGAACAAATCGCCCCCACCGCTTTCATAAAAACACGTCCAACCTGAATTTTAACTGTCAGATCAAGCAATTATGAACCCCATATCACGTCGTCAATTCGTCAAAGGCCTCACCGCTGCCGGTGCCGCCTCCACACTAAGCTTTCCGAGCATCATTCGTGCTCAGGGCCTGAATGAAAAACTTCAAGTCGGCTTCGTCGCGGTTGGCGGCCGCGCCCACGCCCACACCCAGGCCTGTCATCAGCATGGGCTTCATTGTGTGGCCTTCGCCGAAGTTGACAAACGGCGCTGGGGTGGCGTGCTCGAGAAAGAAGGTTGGGAAAAAGCCACCGGCTACACCGATTGGCGGGAAATGTTCAAGAACCACGGCGATGAGCTCGACGTGGTCTTCGTCACAACGCCGGACCACACACACTTTGCGCCGTCGATGACAGCGGTTTCCATGGGCATTCACTGTTACACGGAAAAACCGCTGACCTGGTCGGTTAAGGAGGCCCAACTCCTCACCGCAGCCTATAAAGCCAACCCGAAGGTGGTCACCCAAATGGGTAATCAAGGCCACTCCATGCAGGGCTGGCGCCTCGCTTACGAATACATCAAGGCTGATGCCATCGGCGACGTCACCGAGTTCCACACCTGGACCAACCGGCCGGTCTGGCCGCAGGGCGGTGACCGCAAATCAGGTTCCGATCCGGTGCCGGATCATCTCGACTGGGATGCGTGGGTCGGCCCCGCTCCGATGCGTCCCTACCTGGCACCCGACCGTTGGGTCGACACGGAGGGTGAGACGCGCAGGCGATCTTACTATCATCCATTTGCCTGGCGTGGGATCGTCGATTTCGGATCCGGCGCGTTGGGCGACATGGCCTGCCACACTACGGACGGTATTTACGCCATCATGAATCCCGGTTACGCCGCAACCGCGGAACCGCTGGAAATGACCGGCCCGGTCACCGACCAATATCCGGCGGGCATGAAGGTCAAGGCCACGTACCGGGCAACCAAGGACCGTCCCGGATTTGCCACTTACTGGTATGAAGGCAAAAAGGCCGACGGCACCCGCTTCAAACCGGATACCCCGGAGGAACTTCTCTCCGAAGGGCGCGAGCTTCCCTTTACCGGCAACCTCGTCGTTGGCACCAAAGGCAAGATGCTTGTCACCGGTGACTACTGGAACGGCCCACAACTGATCCCGTCGTCGCGCCGTGCTGAATTCGGCAGACCCCCGCAGTTACTCGAGCGCTCTCCGGGTCACCACAAGGAGTTCATCATGGCTTGCAAGGGCGAGAAGCCGCGTGAATTCAGCCAGTCGAACTTTAGCTATTCCGGCCCGATGACGGCCAACATCCAACTTGGCAACCTCTGTGCCCGCGCCGGCAAAAAGCTCGAACTGAATGAAGAAGGCGTCATCACCAACGACCCGAGCATCAACGAACTCGCCTGGAGAGAACCGCGCGAGGGCTGGGGCCCGCTGGTGCAGAAGATTTAATCAAGATCCCATCTACTCCGGCGCAGCGCCGGATACGTGCATCGCCCCCGGCTCCTGTCCGGGGGCGATTTGTTTGGGGCCAATACAATGCCGGGGCACTGCACTGAATCCGCCAATCGGCCAATTCCGGTTCAGGGAGCGACCACGACGACCAGTCGCATAAACATTCTGGCGTCGCTGGCCAAATCGCGGTGCACCTTCACCTCAACCTGGTCAACATTGTCACCGTAGTGATCATCTCTTTCGGTAATGATCACATTCGAACCATCGTGCACAGCAGTCGTCCAGGAGTTCAAATTGCTCCCGTATTTCGCTTCAATCGTTGTATTCGTATCTTCGTGAGCCGCATCTGCCCGGCGATAGATGTAAATGAAGTAATTCGTTTCGCTCACGTTATCGCTGGTCGGAAGCAAGGCCGTCACATCTTCAGACGGATCGCCTGCGCCCAGCACCCAGGCGATGCTGTCTTCGGTGCCGTCACCATTACTGTCGTTATCGGGCTGACTGCCCTCACCTGCCCAGCTTTCAAAAGGGCTTAAAACAAGAATGGATACCGTTGCCGTATTTGAACCGGCAGTTCCATCGTTGGCCGTGAAAGTGAAACTGTCGCTGCCGGTAAAATCCGGAGCCGGCGTGTAAATCAGGTTTGGCGCGGTTCCGCTAAGCGTGCCGTTGCCGGGTGGAGTCTCGATCGTGTAGCTTAGCGAATCGTCATTCGCATCACTGGCTGAGAGCGTGATTTCAAGTGCCACGTTCTCGATCGTGCTTACGGATTGATCGTTGGCCACCGGAACGTTGTTGACCTCCCATTGTGCATAAAGCGTCACATCATCCGTTATATTGAAGGAATCCTCGGCAATATAACCCGTGCCACTACCGTCACTGGCCGTGTTCCAGCCTCCGAAAGTAAAACCCTCGCGCTCAAGTGAACCGGTATTACCCAGCACCGTAACGGAATCATTCAGCGCGTAGGCATTACCATCCACAGGTACCGAACCTGAGTCGCTGCCATTGCCATCGTAGGTCACGCTGTAGCTACTACTGACCACTTGACCCACCACACTTTCGTAAGTTGCACCAAAGCGAATTTCATCAATGAAGTGATTTGGGTCGGCCGCCTTGGTCCCCACTGAGATCGTATCAAACAGCGACTGATCGATATTATCCACCGTCGTGTAACTGGAAACCGGAGATCCCAAGTTCAGGTCCGTCGGTACCTTGTAAATTTCGATCGTATCTGAAGCGGCGCCCCAGGTGATCTTACCGACGACCAGATAAAGTGTTTCCGGAGCCGCACTGTTCTCTGCATTGTCACTACTACGAGTCAGGCTGGGGGCCCAGTGGCAAGCCCGCAGTTGATTATTCTTGAAGGTAAAGCCAAGCGCGCCACCGGAGTTTTGGATGGGTATATTGTTGCCGCTGTTAAGACTTTCCGAACCGAATGCGAATCCGAAGTCGCCGTTGGTCGCGATGTCACTTCCGGTCTGAACAAGGACACTGAACCAGAGACTCACACCGTCTTCGAGTAGCCCTGCGTCGCTGAGCGATGTGCCGGTGGCAACGCCCCCATTCTGGTTGCTGAAGGAAACCTTGTTGCCGGTGGCCGTTGGGAGGTCGCCGTAATCAAGAGAACCTGCGACGACGGAGGCACTGCCACTCCAGGTTCCGCTCAAGCCGAAACCGGACGTATTCCCGTTAAGGGTGCTGTCTGAATCAGTAAACGGTTCGTAGATGACGGTAGGACCGGAAGCCCACTGCGCATACAATGTAATATTTTCTTCAACGCTGTAGGTTGCTCCGCCCGCATAGGGGGTACCGGAACCGTCAGAGGCCGTATTCCAACCGTCGAAATCATAGCCGGTGCGGGTTAAACTACCCTGATCGGAAAGGGTTAAGTCCGTATTGAAAATCTTGGTCTGCTCGGCCGGGGCGCTGCCCCCGTCGTTGCCGTTGCCGTCATAAGACACAATCGATTCGTTGTCGGCGTTACTTAAGCTGACATCCGCCGGATCGATACCGTCGTAGTCACTATCCGTGCTGGAGGCTACCGCCGTTACGACATCATAGTTTTGCTCGCCATCGGCTTCCGCATCGTCGGTGCCGGTAACTGTGACGGTTTGCGGGCTATCCCAGTCCGTTGTTCCGAAAGTCAGGCTGGACGGACTGACGGTACCCTCCCCGGCATCCGAAGAGGAAAGCCCAATGGTGACGTCGGCAGTCGGCTGTGTCCCCAGAGCCACCGAGAAAGTCGCCGTAGTGCCATGTTCAGAGGTATCTCCGCTGATCGCTCCCACGATAATTCCGGGAATATCGTCGTTGGAGCAAGTCACGGCGACGGTCTGCTCGCTGAGGGTATCGTAGGCATCCTCGCTCTGTGCGTCATCGACCGTGACACTTACAGTCGCGGCATCTTCCGTGGTCAGGGAATCGTCCACACCGGTGATCGTGACAGTTTGCGGTACATCCCAATTGGAACTGGTAAAGCTCAAACTGGCTGGCGAAACAGTCACTTCCCCTTCGTCCGATGAAGAGACATCAAAGACCACATCGGACGCCGGCTGCGAATCCAGAACCACCGTAAAGCTGTCGGTCCCGCCATCTTCATTCACGATCGCAGTGGATTGGCTTAAGGTAAAGCCGGCCACGTTGGCGGACCATTGTGCATAGAGCGTTGTATCGCCACTGATCGTGAACGATGCGCCGGGCGAATAAGCAGCGCCGGTCCCGTCATCAGCTGTGTTCCAATCGTTGAAAGTATACCCGGTCCGGACCAGCGAACCGCTGTTACCGAGAACAACCACGGTGGCACCACCACTGTAAGGACTGAGGGAATCGACAGGGGCCGTACCGCCGGTGTTGCCGTTACCATCATAATCGACCGGGTAACTGACCGGGGCGATCACGCCTTCACCGGATACGGTAAAAGTGTAGGCATCTTCGTCGGAATCATCATTCGCAATCGTGACCACAGCCGTGCGTATCCCGGCAGAACCGGGAGTAAAGGTCACCTCGAAAGTCGTGGAATCCCCCGGAATTACCGTGGAGGCCGGCTCGCTGGTGATGGAGAAATCTTCGGCATGGGCACCGGAAAGATCCACTGCAGGGCTGCCGCTTAAATTCAGGTTGGCGGCACCAAGGTTCTGAACCGTAAAAGTGTGCGCCACAGCAGCACCTCCGGTAAAAGCGGTGCCAAAGTCGGTGCCGTCCGCAGTTGATGGTGTTGTATCGCCGGAAACTATGCTGAGCGCATTCCCCTGAAGATTGATTTCCGGAGTGGCGGCCCCTCCGGATTCGTACGTGATGGTCAGTTTCGGACGATCCTCGGGGGTCGCGTATTCACGTGTTCTGATGCGGGAAATATCATTGGGCCCGGTCAGATCGGATGTCATGGTGAAGCCATAATTGGTTGCTCCATTGATCCAACTTTGCACTGCAGTAATCCCCTCCTGGTTCAAAGCCAGAGTGATTGTACTGTTGGCCGTACCAGGGGCCGAGGCGCTGCCGAAAGTCGTCCCTCCCAGCTGGGCGCTGCTGGTATTGTAGGTGGCACCATCTTCGGCCCACTCACCCGAGCTGCCAGTAGCGCCATTGATTTGGAAGGTGCCGGCAATTCCGCCGTCATCGGTAAGCTCCAAGCTCACTCCGGTCACGATGGTACCGGAAGGAATCGAGCTAAGGTCGAAATAGAGAAGCCCGTGCTTGTCCTGCTGTTGGGTACTTGGGCTGGTGCGGTTGTTCAACAGCATGGTCGTGTTGGTCCCCGTCCCGAAATTACTGTTCGGGCTGTCATAATCGATATAAGTGTCACGGGTACCTGAATAGCCTCCGACTCCGTCCTGGAATGACGCGCTCCCGACATCGAGTGCCCGCATCGTCACACCATTGCTGTCGCTTAGGGGACTATCACCTGTGCTGTCGTTATACTCGTCCGTGGTGCAGGTAACGGTGAGGTTCGCTATATCCGTGCCGCCATAGGAGCCCGTACTATTGCCGGAAAGGGCCACTGTAACGACATCATCGTCGACTCTGGTGACGGTGCCCTTGCTCACTCCTGCGGGAAGGTTTTCCAGGGCCCAGTTTTCAGCATTCAGGGAACCGGAGAAGGTTCCTCCGTTAAGAATGACCGTAATCAGTTCGCCATCCTCGGCCCCTTCCTGAATCCAGCCATCATCGGTAATCTCAATGAATTCGGCATCATCCGTCGCGGTGAAGGTGACACCTGTATTAGCGGATAAAGCGGATACGGCAGAAACGACTTCAGCAGCGGTGCAGCTAACCGTCATGCCTGTGATATCAGTGTCGTAATCGACGGTGCGATTGCCGCCAAGAATGATACGTACCGTCGTGTCATCAATGCGGGTCACGCTACTGATAACCACACCCGCCGGCTGATCGATCAGGCTCCAGTTCTCCGCCGTGATCGGGTCGGTAAAAATCCCGTCGGCCAAACTCACCACGATCGTCTCGCCATCCTCGTCCGCTTCCATGATCGAACCGTCATCCGTGAGCGATATCGAGGCGGTCTTGACGAAGTTCGCGACCAGCGTCATGTCCGCCGTCACATTGATCACAGTCAGCGGATTGTCGAAACTGTAAAAGCTGCCGAGTTGCGTCCATTCGGCGAAGTGATACCCGGACGGCGCGTTGGCTGAAACCGGCGAGCTATTGCTACCTTCCCCGACCACCTGACTGGTCTCGCCGCTCAAGCTGGCACCCGCGGTGCCATCAGTCTGAAAATCGACGGTGTAAGTGACCGCACTTTCTTCAAAAACCTCCACCGTAAAGTCCTGCCAGGCAGGTTCGTAACCATCGTCAGCGGTCAGCCGTATGGTGTAGTTGCCGGCTGCAGTAAACCTCACGGTGGTGTCGACTGCATCCGGGTCCCCGAAAGTAACGGGGGCCGGCCCACTCTCCAAGGTCCAGGTAGTGATCAGGGGGTCATCGTCGCCGTCGCTCACGATACCATCCAGACTGATCGTGGCACTCGCCCCCACAGCGACAGACTCAAAGTTCTGCAGGACACCGGCATCGTCCAGGATTTGGTTGTGATACGAACGAAAGATCGCGATCTTCCCGTCAAAGCTCTCCGTGCTGGAATCGCCGCTTCCGGCACCACCGACGTTGTTTTCGCCCCGTTCTCCGAGTCCGGAATTGTCACCGCCGCACATATCGCTATCCGACCTGCTGCTGGTTACCTTCAACTCGCCGTTCACATAAAGCTTGTAGTTGTCCGTGCTTATACTCGGGTCGTAGGTCACCACAACCTGGATGAATTCTCCGGTCAGTGAACTCACATCCCAGGACATTTGCCCGTCGTTGCTGTCATGCGCCGTCTCGATGACACCATTGTTGTAGAAGATGCCGAGGCCAGTGCCTCCACCGGTTTCCCAGAGGACCTGGCCATTGCTGGGATAACTGGCAGACGCATCCGGCTTGAACCACAGCTCCAGTGTAATTGGCTGGGTGTCGGCCCCCATGTCCTGCAAGCCCGGACCTTCACATCCTCCAGTACCAAGTTGCCCTCCCGGAAAATCGTAAGCCGACACAATGCCGGGATATCCGCTACCCGCGTCCTGCACATAACTGACGGCGGCATCAATACTCAGGTCCCACTTGGCAAGGCTGTCTTCCCAAGTGACGTCGGCCCCATCGTCCAGACCTGCATCGAGAAAGATATCCGCACCCGCTACCGGATCCGGCGACACCACCCCAACCAGATAAACCGTCTGGTTGCCGGCAACAGCGACACTCGGCACCTGGTTGTCATCTTCGATGATATTCAGATTTACGGGGTTGGTTCCGAGAACACTGCCGCCAACCGGATTGGACAATGTGATGGTGACCGTTTCAACAGGATCTTCGTGATCACTGTCGTCCGTAATCGGAATGGTGAACGTTCTGGGATCGCTGTCGCCCGCCGGCCAGTTAAACGTCCCGCTGGTCCCCGTGTAGTCAATCCCATCCGTCGCTGTGCCATCGGATGTGGCGTAATCCACAGAAATATCGCCACTGGCACTGCCTATTCGATTCACCGTGATCGTCGCGCTACCACCATTTTCAGTTATGCTGTATTCCGATGCACTGAAGCCTACTGTTTCGAAAATGCTGAAGAAGCCGCTATCCAGTGTGACATCACCATCGGTTGGATGCGTGAGCGTGACGCGGATGAAATAGTCGTCTCCGGGTGCCTGATTGGCGGGGATCACCCAACTGGTATTGCGATCGGTTGCGGGGTTGATGTCCGTGGCGATATTGGTGTCGATGGCCGCGCCCTTGTAAAGTGTGATACTGGCGGTGTAAGTATGATCGCCTCCGGTGAAAAAGATATCCATTGTTTGACCCGGCAAATACTCATCGTTCGCCTGGGGCTGCTCGACATTGACTGCCGTCCGGGTCGATCGAGCGGCAGCATATTCTGCCCCGTACCTCGAATTGCCCTGCCCGGTTAAAATGGTCAGATAGTTGAGCGCGCCCAGCGAGGGGTTGGTACCATCAAAACCGGAGAGGTTTTCATTCGAACCATTATAGCCCAAACCGCCCGTGACATAACGTTGGTCCGCGTAAATATCCCCGGTGGCATCGTAGCCGAGTTCGGCGCCGGTGGGCGCGCTGCCGTAGAGTACATTCGGATTCGCGTAGTAAGGCGCACGAATCCCCTGTCCCCAGCCCCAGTCATAGGCCATGATGGTACGAAGACGGTCCGCGTTCGTGCCGGAATCACCATCTCCGTCGAAGCGCCAGCCATAATCCCCTTTGTACGATTGGCTGGAGTCGCCCCAACTGTGGTCGCAACCGAGGTTGTGACCGAGTTCGTGGGCGAAGGTCAAGCGTGTGGACGTAATATAATTCCGCGCGGTGATGCTGGAATTTCCGGGCCTGTAGGCGATGCCGGCACTGCCATCCGCCTGCTTGACGACGAAGGCTTTGAAGTCGGCCCCCAGCAGATTGGCATAATCCGAAACGGCATCCAGAATGCCGTCACTTTCATTACTCAGGTCCCCCAGTTCATCACCCGAGCTCATTGACCCGTCAGTCGCACCGGGAAACACATAATCCGGATCTTCGATCGTGCCCAACAGCATCATTTCCGTATTGCTTATCTCACTATTGTCAAAGGCCTGATTCATCCGGTCGATCGCGTCGAGCAGGCGGGCTTCAATCTGCGAAACTCCATTATCCGCAATGCGCGCTTCGCGGCCATAGCCGATCACGACATCGACCGTGACCCAGCCGGTCGTCTCGGCTGCCACGGTTCCCTCTTCCGAACTGACCGTCTGTAGTGCCACACCGGAGTCATCCAGTTCTTCCTGAATCAACTCCGCCGCGGTAAGATCTTCATGATGCTGATGACCGCAATTGCCCCCCTCGCCGCAGACCTCGTCGGGCTTGCCGCAGGTGGCGGTCATGGCAGCGTGATCCAACTCACGTACCATCAGGTAACCATCGCTCAAAATTCGATACTCGTAGTGCAAGGCCTGCATCGGATGAGTCACGTTACCATGGACGATACCATCATGATAAACGAACTGGACCTGACTCAAAGGCTCTCCGACGATCTTGCCTTGTAAGGTGTGCGTTCGCGCTGAGCGCGTCTTGATCGTCTCGAAGTGAATTTCGATCAAGTCTTCTCCAGTGGTGGGCACCCGAAGCCGCGCGGTCGTTCCGGTCAGGATCTGATCGAAGGCATCCGCATTGAATGCCATCCGCCGAGCCGCTTTGGTGTAAGTATCGATCTCATCCACCATCAGTTCAGTGCGACCGTCCGCGGGAAGCTTGGCCATCATGGCGGGTGCACTTAATCCGGATTGATCAGAAATTTCTCTGGTGACCGGCTTGGCGTAGCGCCTCTTCTGATTGACACCGCGTGGAAATGGCAAGGCGGGTGTTGCATTGCCGTAAAGTTCATCGTCAAAATTTTCCTTCGAAGGAAGAGACGCAGAACCCGGAAGCCGGGGGCTGGCCCCATTCGCCGCGCTCTCTTCATGAACCTCTGTGCGATTCGCTCTCTCTTGCTTGTCCGAAACGTTTCCGGAATGGAAATCCACGTAGATGAAGACAGACAGCACGGCCAACAAAAGCAGCAAAGTAAGATTTCGTCTGTTTTTCACTCGTATCCTTTCACATGCGCCTTACAGGAGACAATAAGGCGTCAGCGACAAATTCACAAAATTGAGGCAACACTCCTTAATAGCAACTTGTTCAGGATTAAAGTGCTCTCAAGTAAGTTGTAGCAGATAGTTGTAAGTAAATTGTAAATTTATGCTGCGACTCCGCATTTAACCGGCAGGCGCTGGGCGATTCGGCACTCGGTAGCCATTTTCGCATTCGCACACGAGAGGGCCCTTTAAAAAGCAAGAAAGGCACTCGCCATCAATCGCTTGCGCTAAATACAACGGCCGCCTTGACGGACTTTCACAGGGCAAGCCCGGTGATCGCAAGGGATCCCTTCTGCAAACTATTCCGCCCAGGCTTTAAATTTGCCCAGTCCCTCTTCAATTTGATCCAGATCGATTCCCGAGTAGGCAAAGCGAATGTAAAATTGTTTTTCACCCGGGATCGGGGAACCGAAGTGCTTCCGAGTGCAGAAGGACACGCCGGTCTCCTGTAGCACCGCTTTGCGGAATAGCTCGTAGTCGGTCAAGCCCTTGGCCTGCATCAACTCCGTCACATTGGGAAAGAGATAGAAGGTGGCATCCGGCCGGTAGCACTTCACTCCGGAAATGCTGTTCAAAATAGCCACGGTCATGTCACGCCTTTCCTTCAAAACGGTCAGGATTTCCTCGTGGCCGGATTGATCGCCGGTCAGCGCTTCGATGCCCCCGTACTGGATGAAGTGATTCGAGCAGGACTCGTCGTTCACGTTCAGTTTGGCGATCATGTCGATCACCTCCTTCGGCCCGATGGAAGCCCCGAGGCGCCAACCAGTCATGGCATACTTCTTGGAAAAAGTGTAGAGAATGACAGTCCGCTCCTCCATGCCCTCGAACGAGGCCAGAGAAGTGGACTTCCCGGCATAACGCATGTCGAAATAAGCTTCGTCACTAAGCACGAAGAGGTCGTGCTTGATGGCTAGTTTCGCGATGGCTTCCAGTTGCTCGGGGCTAGACTCGGCACCCGTCGGGTTTTGCAGGTCATTCACGATGAGCAGGCGGGTCTTCGGAGTGATCAGCGCTTCGATCGCGTCGAGATCCAGTTCGAAGTTGTCTTCGCCCTCGTGGTAAGTGTAGGGCACGGCCACCCCGCCGTTGAATTCAATTTGCGACTCGTAGATCGGATATCCCGGATTCGGGTAGAGCGCCTCATCGCCGGGGTTCATCAGGGCCAGCACAAACTTGCCGATCGAGGGTTTTCCCCCGGGCTGTACAGCCACGTTGTCCATGGTGTAGCTTGTGCCGTGACTCTTGTTGATATCCTCGGCCAGCGCTTCACGGAGGGGAGGAATTCCGTAGTTCGGGCAATAACCGGTCTTACCATCCTTCATCGCCTGATAGGTCGCTTCGATAATGTTTCGAGGCGTGGTGATGTTCATATCACCAAGATGAAAGGGATACACCTTGTTACCCGCAGCCACGTGAGCGGCGGCTTCGCCGGAGACCGCGAACGCGGTTTCGGTGCCTAGTCGTGAGAGCCGATCTGCCAGTTTCATTGTTATCTCCTGAATTGTACTCTGTTGTTGTGGTTAATTCACCACGTTAATCGGGCTGCCGTCGATGAAGCCCGCCACATTATCGACCGTCGTCTGCATCAATCGCTGGCGTGCTTCCAACGTAGCCCAGGCAATATGTGGGGTGATCAGGCAATTTTTCGCCTTCAACAATGGGTTGTCTGCCTTGATCGGTTCGACCGAAGCGACATCCAAGCCGGCTCCCGCCAAAATCCCGGTATCCAAGGCTTCGGCCAGATCTTCCTCCACGATGAGCGGCCCGCGTGAGGTGTTGATCAGAAAGCTGCTCGGTTTCATCTTCTTGAGGAGGGCCGCGTTGACGAAGCCGACGTTGTCGGCCGTCTGCGGGCAGTGGAGGGAAACCACATCCGATTTTTCAAAGAGTTCCTCCAGCTCGACCCATTCAAAACCGTCGAGATCGGGGGCGTCTTTTCTTGTCCGGGTGCAAGCGATCACCTTCATCCCAAAGGCAGAGGCCAGTGCTACCGTCCGGCGACCGATTCGGCCGAGGCCGACAATCCCCATGGTTTTTCCGGATAATTCCACCAGTGGAGTTTTCCAGAAGCAAAAATCCGGATTGGAACTCCAGGCCCCCTCTTTCACCAGATTACCGTGAAGGGCTGCATTGTGACACAGCTCCAGCAGGAGCGCAAAAACGAATTGCCCCACGGAATCTGTGCCGTAGATCGGCACGTTGGCGACCGGGATGTCTTGCTTACGTGCGGCGGCCACGTCGATCACATTGAATCCGGTCGCCAGTACCGAGATAAACTTCAAGTCCGGCAACTGGGCCAGAGTCTCGGCTGTGAGCGGTGTCTTGTTGGTTAAGACGATATCCGCCCCGGCACAGCGTTCAACAATTTTATCCGCCGGGGTGCGGTCGTACACCGAAAATTCACCCAATTTTTCTACCCCGTCCCAGGGGTTGTCGCCGGGGTTAAGTGTAAATCCATCTAATACTACAATTTTCATAACTTTAAAGATTCTAATAACAGATTCAGTGCCGGTTGTATAGACTTTTTGACATTTGAGAAAAATCGCCTTCCGGAATTGTAGCTTGGAAGCATGCGATACCCGGAGCGCCGGATGATACTTCATTCCGTACTCATTTGCGAAACCATCCTATCCAAATACGGACATGTGACTGTTCACTTTTCGGATTCTCCAGGCAATCCAATCCCCTATGTTCGGTGCCCGGCACGTATCCGATAATATGAAAAATTTCTTTGGCAAAAAATCACACAGCGCACTGACACTGGTTTTCATCGTCAGCCTTGTTCTCCACGTCGTCGCGGTGTTGATCTTTGGCACCATCAAGTTCGTGGAGTCTGTCCTGCGCGAAGAAACAGTCTTTGAGGCGGCGCCGGTTGAGACACCGCAACAAAAAGAACCCGAGTACCAGGTGAACATCCAGCAGAGGAATCAATCGACTCCCCCGCCCCGTCCACCGGCGATTGTGGTCAATAATCCTTCCGAACTGAACATCCCCGCCCTGGACATCGATGTCAACGTGGACAGCAGCTCCGTCTACGGGCGCGGTGGCGGCGGTTTTGGCGGCGGTCTTTCCGGGGTTCGGGAGATGGCACTCGACATCAAGCTGACCGACTTCGGCTACACCGGCCAGGTCGAGGGCACGCTCAAGGGATCGTTTTTCGACACCAAAGTGGACCCTCGCGGCAAAGCACTGCTCACCCCGGAGGAAATTTCCAATGGCGGCTTTCTTATGAATCGCATGGGGCAAATCTCAAAAGAGTTCACGGGCGGGAACTGGCGCTTGCGGGACCTTGAGCGCGATTATTTCAAAGCGGACAAGGAACTGTATGCCTCGTATTGGATGATTCAGAAGGGCCCTGCCGAAAAAGCGCCCAGGGATTTCGGCGTCGCCGATCAAGTGGAGCCCAAGTCGATTCTGGCCCTTTACGAGGGCACCTTCACACCGGAAGAAAGCGGTGAATTCCGCTTCTACGCGAAGGCCGATGACATTCTGATCGTTCGCGTCAACTCGGACATCGTTGTGGATGGCAGCTATTACTTCAATCGCTTCTCCAACTGGAAAGTGGAAGAAAAAGGCACGAAGAACCTGATCGGTATCGGCGGGATGCCCCCGGCCTACGGAGACTGGATGCGCTGGGAAGCCGGGAAACCAATGGAACTGAAAGTCCTGGTCGGTGAAGCACCTGGCGGAGTCTTCGGATGTTGCCTGCTTTACCAAAAGAAAGGCGAAGACCGGCTCAGGGTCTTCTCCACCAAACCACTGACTTCAAAAGAAAAACGTATTCTCAAAGGCATCCACCCTGACGTCGAGGAGTGGCTATGATGGCAGAGGCTCTGTTGAAGGGGCAGGCAACTACTCCTTAATTTAAGAACGGACCAATGCTTACGCGACTTTGCCTGCTCGCAGGTTGCCATCCACCCAAAACCTCTACTCAATCCCCAACCGTGGAAAATTTCGGCAAACTATCCGACGGTCGCGAGGCCAAGCTCTACACCCTGGGCAATCAGAAAAAGATGACGGCAAAGGTGACCGACTTTGGGGCCACCCTTGTTGCGCTGTCAGCGCCCGACAGGGAAGGCAAGACCGCTGACCTGACACTTGGCTTCGATACGGTCGAAGGCTACGCCAGTGAGGCAAACCCCTGCTTCGGCGCGACCGCGGGCCGCTTCGGCAATCGCATCGCCGGCGGACGTTTCACGCTGGACGACAAGACATACGAGTTGGCCACCAACAATGCCCCCGGGGGAATTCCCTGCCACCTTCACGGCGGCAATGTCGGCTTCAACAAGCGTATGTGGTCCGTGGTTCAGGCCACGAGCTCATCCGTGACATTTGAGTATATTTCCGCAGACGGGGAAGAAGGCTATCCGGGCACACTGACCACCCGGGTTACCTACACGGTGACGGAGGACAACGAACTCATTTGGGATGTGACTGCGACCACTGACGCGCCGACGGTCGTCAATATCATCCACCACAGCTACTGGAACTTATCCAACCAGCCCGGCAGCTCGGCCAAGGACCACATTCTGGAGCTCCATGCCGATCGTTATCTACCGACCGACGCCGGACTCATTCCTACCGGTGAGCCTGCTCCGGTTGCCGGCACGCCCATGGATTTCACCCAACCCGCCAGAGTCGGCGAACGCATCACGGACGACTTTGACGCCCTCAAGCTTGCCGGAGGCTACGACCACTGCTGGCTCCTGAATCAGCCCGACTGCCAGGGGCTTGCCCCCGTCGCACGCTTACGTGAACCGGGAAGCGGCCGAGTGATGGAACTCTTTTCCAACCAGCCGGCCGTACAGTTTTATGCGGGCAACTTTCTCGATGAAAACGTGTCAGGTAAGAACGGGGTCCGTTACGGGCCGCAGAGCGGGCTATGCCTGGAAACCGAAAACTTCCCCGATGCCCCCAACCAGCCCGCTTCGCCCTCGCCCATTCTCCGCCCCGGAGAGACCTACAGGCACAGGATGGTGCATCGCTTCTCCGCCGAATAATTCAGTATCACATCCCTACAATCCGCATGAAAAATACACTACTCTGTCTTAGCCTGTTCTTTGCAGCCTTCAGCATCCCCTTCGCCGAACTATCCATGCCGAACTTCTTCGGCGATCACATGGTACTGCAAGCGGGGAAACCGGTAAAACTCTGGGGCACGGCCGAGCCCGAGGCCACCGTGGCAGTTCAATTTGCCGGAAAGACCTTTTCGACCGAAAGCAACGTCGAGGGCAAGTGGTCCCTGCATCTGCCTGCCATGCTAGTGGATGCCGAAGGTCAGCCGCTCCAGGTCGTGTCCGGTAAAGACCGGTTGAATTTTCAAGACGTGCTGCTGGGTGAGGTTTGGCTGGCTTCGGGCCAATCCAACATGGAGTGGCCCCTCGAACGGGTGGACCCGGAGCGCGAGGCGATTATGGCGGCCGATTTACCCGAAGTACGTTTCTTCCAGGCCCAGCGCACCACCGCGGCCTCCCCTCAGTCGGATGTGCCCGGCACCTGGACCGTGAGCCATCCGGAGACCGCAGCCAAGTATTCGGCGGTGGCTTATTTCTTTGCCCGCAAGTTGAATGCTGAACTGGGCGTGCCCGTCGGTATTCTGCAGTGCGCCTGGGGCGGCAAGCCGGTGGAAACCTTCACCAGCCGGGATGCCCTGATCACCACTCCATCCGGGGCCTCTCAGATCATGAACCACGATAAACAGGTCGCGGCCTACGACGAAGCGGAAGCCAGGGCAAATTACGAGAAAGCGCTGGCCGCCCACGAAACTGCCAAGAAGCAATGGGAGGCCACGCCCAAAGAGGAACGCAAAAGTCGCGCTCCCCGCCCGCCGCGGATGCAACGGGATCCGGCGCTGATCGCAGGCCGACCCGCCACCATCTGGAATGGCATGGTGCATCCGTTTGTCGGCTACGCCGTGCGCGGCGCAATCTGGTATCAGGGCGAGTCCAATCGGCGCCAGCCAAACGATTATGAAGAGCTTTTCTCCGTCATGATCAACGACTGGCGCGCGCAATGGGGCGACGATTTCCGCTTTCTCTGGGCACAACTGGCCAACTTCCAGCAACCCGTAACGGAGCCGGGGACCAACGACGGCTGGGCCGTCATTCAGGACCACCAGCGCCGCTGCCTCAAGCTACCCAAGACCGGTATGGCCGTGATCAACGATATCGGCGACGCCAACGACATTCACCCGAAAAACAAAAAGGATGTGGGCGAGCGCCTGGCCCGCTGGGCTCTGGCTGATGATTACGGCCAGGACGTCATTCAATCCGGACCGCTCTACAAAAGTCACACAATTGAGGGGGATGAGGTCATCGTGAGCTTCGACTATCCGGCGGAAGGCCTGAAAGTCCGCGACGGTAGCGCGTTAAAGCATTTTGAAATTAAAGACGCGGAAGGAACCTGGCACTGGGCCGACGCGGAAATCGACGGGAGCCGGGTTGTCATCTCCAATCGCAAGGTCTCCCAGCCAACCGCCGCCCGTTATGCTTGGGCCGCAAATCCGGAAGGAGCCAATCTGATCAACTCGGAGGGCCTGCCCGCCTCCCTTTTCACCACCGAATAAAGCCTGGCAGCCAAACCTGCGCCCTTCCAAACTTATGCGAAAACTCATATTATCATTATCACTGCTGTCGGGTCTGCTTGGCTTCGCCTCCGCGGACCAGGAATCCGCACGCCACAAGGAAGCGTTTCATGTGTATCTCCTGATCGGTCAGTCCAACATGGCGGGACGGGCGGCCTTCAGCGAGGAGGAAGCCAAACCCCTGGAAAAAGTTTACCTCCTGAATGCCGGGGACAACTGGGAGCCGGCCCGCAACCCGCTGAACCGCTACTCGACCATACGCAAGGGCCTCGGCATGCAGAAGCTGAACCCGGGCTACAGCTTTTCGCAAGCAATCGCGGCAAAGAACCAGAGCAATCGCATCGGCCTGGTGGTAAATGCCAAAGGTGGCACCAAAATCGAGCAATGGGCCAAGGGCACTCGCTTTTACAAGGAAGCGGTGCGACGTGCCCTTATCGCAACAGAAACGGGCACCCTCAAAGGGATCCTCTGGCATCAGGGCGAAAGCAATCACGGAAAGCCGCATGGTTACGCGGAAAAATTGGCCCAGTTGGTCGAGGATCTGCGCGAGGATCTGGGTAATGACGAGCTCCCCTTTGTCGCGGGCCAGATTATCGGGCCCAGCCCCATCAACCAGGAGATCGCCCGGCTACCGGAGCTGTGCCCGCATACCGCCGTCGCTTCGTCCGAGAGCCTGGAGACTTACGACCGCTGGCACTTTGACACGGAAAGCGTTAAGGAACTCGGCCGACGCTACGCCGAGGCGATGCAAACGCTGACTGAAAAACCGTAACTCACTTTCGGTATAGCTGCCGGGACAAATACATCCGAACACCGTAAAGCTCTGCTTATACGGACACGAAGGTGGCAGAGGACTGCCATAGCTACAAAAAGATCAGCATTCTTCGATGCGGTATAATACCGATTTGAAGAAGTTTTGATCTCTTTGAAAACAGGGTTCGTAGCGAACTTGCGCGAGCAAGGTCGATAGTCGTTTCCAAATGCCAATCGACGGCACTCTCGTGCCATCGCTACAATTGATCGATAAAGATCAAGTCTTTTTAAATCGGCTCTAAGCCAAAGCGCATGGCATCCGCGAGCGGAGCCTCTACGGTTTGCATGTTGACCCGACCGCGTCCTCAAAAGTGTGCCAGGGCAGCGTCGCGCATTTGATGCGTGCCGGGAACTTCCGGACCCCCTGCAGCGAAACAAGATCGCCGTCGGAATCGGAAGCTACCGTCTCCTCGCTCAAAAGGAGCTGCACGCGTTTCCCGCGCTGGGCGGCTTCTTCCAAAGTCTTGCCCTGTAATTCCTGGGCCATCATCGATGCACTGGCCTTGCAGATCGCGCAGGAGGCTGCCTCAAACCGAAGGTCCTCGATCCGGTTGTCATGGATTTTCAAATACACCTGCACCTTGTCCCCGCAGAGTGGATTGTAGCCTTCCGCCTGATGTGTGGCATCCGTCAACGCACCGTAATGCCTCGGCCTTTTATTGTGGTCGAGGATGATGGACTGATAAAGCTCGTCGAGTTCGGACATGGTGCACTCAGTGATGGAAAGAGTTAGAAACTCTCCGTCATTTCATCCAGATCATTTGTCGGTGGTTGGCATTGGGTACCGACACAAAGTTGGTAATCGGCGGGCAAATCGCCCTCAGCGACCTGCCGGATAAAACAACGCCGCCAGGGCTTCCCGGCAATCGCACGACGCAGGGCCGTCAGGTCCGCTGAGGGACGCACCTTGATCACGGCCACGCCAATCGCATCGCTCGCCACCGCCTCCAGCGCATGAGCCACCCCGGCGGCCACCTTGGCCGCGTAGTCGGCATAGGCCGGCAGAGTGGACTGGAATTCGCCGGCGTATTTCCCGTCGCCGGTCAGGGCGTAGAGTCCGCTCAGGGCGTGCATGAGCACGGAGTTGCCGGCCGGGGTGGCGTTATCAAACCATTCCTTGCGACGGGTCACCGGTGTTTCGACACCCTCCGCCGTAAAAAAGCAGCCGGCCATGTGCGGGTCACGGAATTTGTCGAGGGCGGCGTCCACGCACTGACGGGCGCGTTCCTGCCAGAGTCGGGATTGTCCGGGTTGCAGCCAGTCGATCTTCGAAGCGATCACGAGGAAGGCGTCGGCCACCGTACCGTAGTCGTGAAGGAAGCCATCCACCTGAGCCCCCTTCCCTTCGTAGTAAACTGCGTGCAGATTCAGGCCCCCACCGGTCTCCTCAATCACTTCCTTCCAAAGAAACTCGGCCGCCTTGACTGCGCGCTCCAGCCATTCCGGACGGTCGAAGTAGAAACCGGCATCGGCCAGCGCCCGAATCATCAAGGCGTTCCAGAAGGTGCTGATCTTGGTATCCTTGCCCGGCGGCACGCGCTCGGCTTCGCGATGGGCCAGAAGCTGGGATCGCGCCGTCTTCAATTTTTCGCGCACGGCAAAGTCGGCTTCCACCAGCGCGGGGTTGGTGGTGGCGTTTTCGAAGTTGCCTTTGTTTGTGATGTTGTAGGCCGTCCGTACTTCGCGGGCCAGCGACGGACCAAGCACGGCGTCGACCTCCTCCGGCGTCCAGACGTAATACTTTCCCTCTTCGCCTTCGCTGTCGGCATCGAGCGCGGCGTAGAAACCTCCCTCTTTCGCGCTCATCTCCCGGTCCAGCCAGCCGACGGTTTCCTCCACCACGGCCGCATAGAGCGGGGATTGATTGTCGAGCCAGGCACGGGTAAAGGCCTCGATCAGCAGCGCATTATCGTAAAGCATCTTCTCGAAATGCGGGATCAGCCAGTGCGCGTCCACGCTGTAGCGGGCAAAACCTCCGCCAATTTGATCGTAGATGCCACCGTGTGCCAGCGCGCGCAGGGTCGTGTGCGTCACTTCGTCGATTCGGTCGGCCAGCGCTCCAGCCGATTCGACCGCCGCCGAACGGCGCAGCGCACGAAGAAAATTCAGGGCCATCGACGGGGGAAACTTCGGGGCATCGCCAAAGCCCCCGTAACGGTCATCGTGGTTGCCGCATATCCCGTGCGCAGCCGCCACCAGCACCTGCGGCTCCCATTCCGAGGACGCGCCGCCGGTCGCCGCCGCCTGGGTGTTGGCCATGATGTTCTTTTGGATGGAATCGGCATTTTCGATCAACTCACCCTTGGAACGCTTGTAATAATCCACGATGCGCATGAGCAGCTGCGGCCAGGGAATGAGCCCGTTCCCCCGGTCCTCGGGCGGGAAATAGGTGCCGCCAAAAAAGGGTCGGCCATCCGGCAAACAGAAGACGTTGAGCGGCCAACCACCCTGTTGCTGGATCATCTGCACCGCTTCCATGTAAACCTGATCCACGTCCGGGCGTTCTTCACGGTCCACTTTCACGCAAATGAAGTGCTTGTTCATCAGTCCGGCAATGTAGTTGTCCTCAAAACACTCGTGCGCCATCACGTGGCACCAGTGGCAGGCGGAATACCCGATTGAGACGAGTAAGGGCTTACCGCTGGCCTCCGCCGCCTCTAAAGCGGCCTCGCCCCAAGGATACCACTCAACTGGATTAGTGGCATGCTGTTGTAAATATAGGCTATTCTCCCTAGAAAGTTGGTTTTGCATCTTGTTTTCTTTAAAGAATTTATGAAACGCACCCGTCAAGTCCGTTCACGCTCGCAGGATGGACGAATTGGATTAAGGTATGCACCATCGAGGATTCTATTGTGCAAGCAAATCACAAATCAGGATTTACCCTAGTCGAGATCATGGTGGTCGTTGTGATTATCGGTTTGCTGGCAGCTCTGGCAATACCAGCCTTTGAACGTGCAAGGAAGAGCAGCCAAAATTCCAATCTTGCCAGCGATCTTCGCGTTTACGCCGGGGCCGTTGAGACCTTCACCCTGGAAAACGGGATCTATCCCGAGGATTCCAGCTCGGGTGCCATCCCCGAAGGCTTAGAACCGTACATCCACAGCAACCAGTGGAATGATGGTCCGTCCATCGGCGGGGTCTGGGATGTGGAAAAAGACTCTTTCGGAATCATCTCTGCCATCGGTGTTCATAGATTTACCGTCGATGTTGATCAGCTCACGGACTTTGACGAAAAGTTTGATGATGGTGACTTGAGCAGCGGAAATTACCGCCAACTGGCCGCCGACCGCTACTACTACATCGTCGCGGAATAATACCACTTAGTGGTATTATTCCGGTTGCGCTTTTGTTTTGCAGCCAAGCCTCCCTGCTCCACAAGATAATGCTTTATCGATAAGCATGTCTTCCATCCGCATACTACCCGACCGTGTTGCCAATCAAATCGCCGCAGGCGAGGTCATTGAGCGCCCAGCGGCCGTGGTCAAGGAACTCGTCGAAAACAGCATCGACTCCGGGGCGACCCGTATCGAAATCGAATTCCGCAAAGGCGGTAAATCGTACATTCGGGTCGAAGACAACGGCCGCGGCATGAGCCCAGACGAGGCCCTGCTCGCCTTGGAGCGTCATGCCACCAGCAAGATACAGGATGCGGAGGATCTGAATTTGATTTCGAGCTTCGGCTTTCGTGGCGAAGCCCTGCCCTCGATTGCCTCGGTCTCGCGTTTTACCATGCGGACCCGCACGGAGGATTTTCAGCACGGCACAGAAGTCGTGATCAACGGCGGCAAGCTACTCGATAAAAAGGACTGCGGTATGCCGGTGGGCACCGTCATCGAAGTCTCCCAACTCTTTAACTCCGTGCCGGCCCGCCGAAAATTCCTCAAGACAGACGCCACCGAAACCGCGCACATCACCTATCTTTGCCGCCTCTTCGCCATCGCCAATCCGGGGGTCGCCTTCCGCTTGCTCGAAAACCGGCGCACGGTCTTTCAATCGCCCGCCTGCGAAAAGCTGGAAGACCGCATTTCCGAAATCTGGGGCCGCTCCTTGGCGCGCGATCTGATTCCCGTCTCGGTCGACGGGCCGGATGGCAAATATCGACTGACCGGACTGACAGCCAAGCCCGGCGTGGGGCGCTCGACGCGACGCGAATTGGTCACCCTCGTCAACCGCCGCCCGGTGGATAGCCGAACCCTGGGCTTTGCCGTGCTCGACGCCTATCACGGCCGCATTCAGAAGGGCCGCTACCCGCCCGCATTTCTCTTTCTGGAAATTCAACCACAGGAAGTTGACGTCAACGTCCATCCGGCCAAACGGGAAGTGCGTTTCCGAAACGACGGTGATGTGCGGCGCTTCGTCCTCGGTGCGATCAGCGAAACGCTCGCCGAACTTCGGGAGCCCCCGCCGGCACCAGCGGAAGCATCTGATCCGACTCCGGCAAAACAGGCCCCCTCACCTTCCGCTCAGCCCGCGGATCAGGCGAAGCCTCGGCCGGCGATTCGGCCGGCGGCGACCACCGCTACGGAGAAAGTTAAAGCCGGCAGCACGACTGTGGCCGACCACCGGCCCAAACCGGAAAGCGCCCCCGCGACGCCAACACGGCGCTCGGACTGGCAGTTGATTCGTTTGCTGAAAAACCGCTACGCACTTTTTAACGGGCCGAAGGGCCTGGTGCTCCTCCACCTCCGGCACGCCGACCAGCGTGTACGCTTCGAACGGATCCAGAAAACTTTCAAACAGAACAATCCCCCGAGCCAGGGCCTGCTCATCCCCGAACCATTGGAGCTCGAACCGATGGCCACCGCCACATTGCAGCAACACCTCGAACTGCTCAACAAACAGGGCTTCAACATTGAAGCCTTCGGACGTAATTTCTACCGCATCGAGGCAGTCCCCACCTGGCTGGATCCGTCGGAAGCTGTCGCTTTCATTCGCGACACCATTGATGAGCTGCGCCAGCGCGGAAGCAGCCGGAATAACGACGAGTTAATCTGGCAAACAGTGGCCACGCTTGCCGCGGAAGGAAGCTACCGGAAAAACGACGCCATCAACGAGTACGCGGCCCAGCAGCTCGCGGACGAGCTCTTCCAATGTGACATCCCCCACACCTCCCCGGCAGGCAAACCCACCTTCCGGGAAATGACTTGGGCGGATTTTGAACGACACTTTGAGCATTAAGGACCCGCATGATAGAACAAAGGCTCAACTTTAAAGCATGGCAGTCGCTTGCCCGTGAAGATCATAGGCAGATTGCGGAAAAATTTTTCAGCCGTCTCGAGCAGCTCACGCCGGAAAGCCGCAAAGCCTTGATCGCAGCACATCCTGAACGTGCCATCCTGGAGCAAAAGCTCAAGGCCGGCTGCGTCATGGAAAAAGCCCCTCTGGCCGGCGTGCCTTATTTGCTTCAGGACATGTTCGACGTGCAGGACCTCCCCACGCGTTGCGGCGCTCCGTTTGGAGAACCCTTTGAGGCCTTACTGGACGACTCCTGCCTTCTGGCCCAAACCCTGGGCAACCACGGTGCGAGCCTGCTGGCCAAGAGTGTGCCCTCCGAATTCGGCTGGGACATCCGCGGGCATAATCAAAGTTTCGGTGACTGCCCCCACGCCAATGGCCTGCGCTACATCTGCGGAGGCGGTGCCGGCAGCTGCGCACACGCGGTCGCCGATGGCTGGGCTCCGATCGCCTTCGGTCTGGATACCTGTGGCGGCATACGCATCCCGGCGGCTTTTCACGGATTATTCGGTTTCCGCATGGAGAACAACAATTACGCGCGTGATGGGGTCTTCCCACTCGTGCCTTCCCTGGATGCCGTTGGCTGGGTCACCGCCAATCTCGACGACCTGCTGTCCAGCCTGGAGATTTTCTATCGTCTGCAGAGTGACTCAGTGGACCGGGAACCACGCGGTTACCTACTCAAGGACAGCTTGCATGGCATCAGTCCGGAATCCACCGCCGGTCTCATGCAACTGACCCGCCCGCTCGACATCGACGACGAACCAGCCGTCAGTAAAATGCTGGCGAAACGTTTTCAACCCGGCGCCCGAGCTTTCCAAACCATTCAAAACCGCGAACTCTATTCCATTCATCAGCACTGGATTGAAGAGTATGGCGACTACTACGACCCGCACCTGCTGAAACGCATTGAAGCCGGCCGTTCCTACAGCCCGGCCGAGTCGGAAGAAGCCTCGATCACCCAGCAAAACATTCGCGCGAGTCTGATCAGTTTCTTCCGGGATTATGATTATCTGATTATGCCGGTGAGCCCGCTGCCCAGTCCGGAAAAACCCGAATGGGACAGCGCGCTGGAAGAGGAACTCCTGCAACTCAACGCCCCCTTGAGCCTGGCCTTCCTGCCGGCCTTGATCCTTCCCTATCAATGCGGCGAGGAGAAATTCAATGCCGCACAAATCATCGTCAATCCGCGCAAGCTGTACCTGGTCCCGAAAATCCTCGAACAGGTCCGCGAGGGATACGCTAAGTATTAAAGAGGCGGTCGCCGAAGTCGCCCAGACCGGGGAGAATGTATTTCTGTTCGTTGAGTTGCCGGTCGACCTTGCCTGCCAGGATTTTCACATCCGGATGCGCGGCTTCCAGGCAGGCGATTCCCTCCGGCGCGGCGATGATGCATATCATACAGAGTTTCTTGGCCCCACGCTGTTTCAGTTGATCGACACACTGCACCGCTGAACCCCCCGTCGCCAGCATCGGGTCGAGCACATAGACCTGCGAGGCCTCATCGAGTACCGGCATTTTGGCGTAATAACAACTGGCGACCGCCGTGGCTTCGTCGCGTTCCAGACCGATGTAACCCACGCTTGATCCCGGTATCGTCGCCATGGCGTGGTCGAGCATACCGAGACCGGCGCGGAGGATGGGCACAAACACCACAGAACCGGCGATGCGAGCGCCCTCGGTTTCTTCCAGCGGGGTTTGAACGCGGACTGAGTCCACCTCCAATAATTTCGCCGCCTCCGCCACCAGTACTTGCGTCATCCCGGAGCAGGCACGGCGAAAGGCAGGTGCTTCGGTCGCCACATCACGAATGGTGGTCAAGTAATGCTGCACCAGCGGATGATGGGAGAGCTCGGTCGTCATGTTTCTCAGCAAAAGGAGACTGCGGCAGCGAGCAAGTCTGCAAACTGCGGGCGGACCTGTTCGGCCGTCACGGAGACTTCCTCGTGCGTCAATGGCCCCTGGGAAATGCCTGCGGCCGCATTGGTGATACAGGAAATCCCGAGCACCCGGAGACCGAGTTTTCGCGCGACAATCGCCTCGGGTACCGTGGACATGCCGACGGCATCGGCTCCCAAGGTGGCAAAGGCCCGGATCTCCGCCGGCGTTTCAAAACTCGGCCCCGTGGTCGCCAGATACACGCCCTCCTTCAAGTCGACTGACTGGCCGGCCGCCCAATCCTTCAGCTTTGTCCGGAGTCCGGGGTCATACACGGCCGACATATCGGGAAAGCGCGGGCCGTCTTCACTGCGGTCCCCGATTAAAGGGTTGGTCCCGAGAAAGTTAATGTGATCTCGAAGCAGCATAAAGTCGCCGGGATTCAAGTCGGGATCGATGCCCCCGGCGGCATTTGTCAGAACAAGGTTTTTTATACCCACCTGGTGCATCAGCCGGACCGGCAGGGTCACCTGCTCCATGGAATAGCCTTCGTAGTAGTGAAAGCGCCCCTGCATGCAAAGCACCCGTTTCCCGTTCAGGCGGCCATAGACAAACTGTCCGGCGTGCCCCGGAACCGTCGAAACGGGAAATCCTTCGATCCCGGCATAGGGTAGACGCCCTTCCACCTCGATCCGGTCGTCCGCAAAGAAGCCCAGTCCCGAACCGAGAACGAGTCCGACTTCCGGTTGAAATGCTAAAATGTCTTCAGGTACCTTCATACGCCACTCAATCGGTCGATAATTAATCCGGGCTGTTCCGGTTTGTCAGGCGAATATTCCAGGGCCGTCTGCAGGCGCGCCTCGGCTGCTTCTAGTTTATCGGCGTCATTGTAGTGGATGATTGCCATCACCTCACCGGGTTGAAGCCTGTCGCCCGGCTTCTTCCTGAAGACAAAACCAACCGCCAAATCGATTTCCGATTCGGCATGGGCTCTTCCGGCACCGAGCAAGCGGGCCGCCTCTCCCACGGCAAGGGCATCCAGCTTGCTCAAGTAGGCAGGCGCGTCTCCCGGATAGCAGAGCTCGAACCGTTCCCGGGCCCGGGGGAATCGACCGTAATCTTCAATCACGGCGGGATCACCGCCCTGGGCACACACAAGTTCGCGAAAGGCATCCAGGGCACGGCCATCGGTGATCGCCGCTTCCATTCGTTCTTCGGCTTCGTCCGGTCTTTGACAAATGCCTCCGAGCAGGAGCATCTCTGCCACCAGGGCATAGCTCACCTCCATCAGGTCGGGCGGACCCTTGCCTTTCAAGCAGTCAATCGCCTCCACCACTTCCAGACTGTTGCCCACAGCCTTTCCGAGGGGTTGATCCATGCGGGTGATCAGCGCAGAAGTCGGTTTCCCCACTCCACGGCTTATTTTGACCAGTGCTTCGGCCAGCTCGCGCGCCTCTGGTTCGGTCTTCATGAAGGCGCCGCGTCCGCACTTCACATCGAGCACCAGGGCGTCGATCCCCTCGGCGAGCTTCTTGCTGAGAATGCTGGCACAAATCAGGGGGATGCTCTCCACCGTCGCGGTCACATCGCGCAGGGCGTAGAGCTTGCGGTCGGCTGGTACCATGTCGGCGGATTGCCCGATCAGGGCGAGGTGCGCCTCACTCAGTTGTCGCCGATAAGCGGCATCGTCGAGATCGACGCGAAAACCGGGAATGGCATCGAGCTTATCCAGGGTGCCCCCGGTGTGCCCGAGACCGCGCCCGCTCATCATCGGCACACAGAGCCCGCAGGCCGCAGCCAGGGGGGCAAGAATCAGAGAGACCTTGTCGCCCACTCCGCCGGTCGAGTGTTTGTCCACTTTCGGGCGACTGATTTCCGACAGGTCCGCCACCCGACCCGAATGCATCATGGCTTCCGTTAACCAGGCGGTTTCCGCCTCGCTCATCCCGCGGAGGACGATCGCCATCAAAAGCGCCGAAGACTGGTAGTCGGTAAACGCCCCCGAAACCACTCCGTCCACGAATTGCCCGATCTCGTCTCTGGAGAGAGCGAAGCCGTCTCGTTTCCTGGCGATGATCTCCTGTGCGAACATGCTAAAAAGTTAGGCGACCGCCTGCCCCCAGGCCATCCAGAATTCAAATTTCTTTTCATTTATGGACACGTCTGGAAACCGGGAGTGCGGGGCGTCTCGCACCGCACAGTTTTGCAGTGCGAGACGCACTGCTTTCCCGAAAAGAAGCTTCCAGCAGTGCCCTTGACTGTTCTTCTAGGTCAGCCTGATTTTTTCTGCGTTACTTTGTCCCGGGAACGGCTATACAGAAAACATGCGTCAGTTAAGTTTCTTTCTCGTCTTTGTTTTCTCGATCGTTGCGGGCTTCCTCATCGCCCGCCTTCTCCCCTCCGGGCCGGAAACCCCCGCCACAGAAACGGCACCAGCCACAGGCAGTCCGACGACAAGCACAGTCGTCGCGCCCGGCCTGAGCTCCGGCGACGACACTGCAGAGGTCCAGGCCGCCGCGACCACCCCGGTCGAAAACCTCTCGCTGGAGGAAAAAATGAACCGCATCGAGAAGCTGAAGCTGACCGCTTCGATTGAGAACTCGATTCAAACTCTCGAGCTCATTGCCAGCATGTCGGAATCAGAACTCAAGGGCATGCTTCAGGAAATGGGCCAGCGCGGGATGGGCAGTATGAGCGATTGGATGATGCCCTACCATGTCTTTACCGCCTGGGTGGAAAAGAATCCGCAAAACGCCTACAGTTTTCTCGAGGAGGAGGCAAATCCGATGCAACAGCAGATGTATACCAGCTCCCTCTTCTCCGCCTGGGCGGCGACCGATCCTGACGCCGCTTTGGCTGCCGTGGAAAAGATCGAGGACAAGCAAAAGCGCCAGCAGGCTTACAATGCCATCACCATGGCGATAGCCGGCAAAGACCCGAACCGTGCCTACAACATGCTGTCCTCCCGCGATGACACCAATTCATGGCAGTATCAAATGGTCTTCATGCTCTGGGCGGGACAGGACATGGACGCTGCCATGGCCAAAGTGGATGCCATGGAATCCGGCGAGGAAAGAACCTATGCGCTTTCCGGCATCATCAGCGGCATGGCCAGCAAGAACATCAACCGGGCCGCCGATTACGCGGTCTCTCTCGACAACGACCAGGAACGGGAGCGTGCCCTGCAAACCGTCATGAGTACCTGGATCAATCAGGACATCGAAGGCGCGATGGCATTCCTCAGCCAGATGGAAGAAGGCGAGACCAAGAACCAGGTGATTCAAAACTCCATCTGGTCGCTTGCGCGCAGCGACCCCGAACGTGCCATGGAACTGGCCCAAACCCAAATGACCGGTCGCGCTCAGGACAATGCCATCTCGAATGTCATCCGGCAAATCGCCCGACAGGAACCGGAAAAAGCGGCCGAAATGATCGCCAACCTCCCCTACGGACGGGTGTATTCCAGCTCGATTCGTTCGATCGCCCGGGAATGGGGCGGCGAGGATCCCATGGCCGCTCTCTCCTGGGTGGAAACCCTTGGTGATGGCGAAGAAAAGGACCGGGCCTACAGTAGTATTCTCAGCAGCTTTGCCCGCAACAAACCGGACGAAGCCAAAGTTTATCTCCAGCAAATGCCGGAGGGGGACAACCGTGTCGATCTGGCGGAAAACATTGCCCAGAAGATGGCCGACAACGATCCGCAGGAAGCTCTCTTCTGGGCCCAGTCGTTGCAGGATGAGGCCGCCGTCGAACGCGCCTCGCATGCCGCCATCTCGAAGTGGGCCTCCCAGGATCCGCAGGCCGTGGTCAATTACTTGCAAACCTCCGGTGGCGAAAGCCAGTTGGAAGAGCATGCCGGGACTATCGCCGACAACTGGGCCCGCACGGACGTCGAAAGCGCTGCGGACTGGGCTCTCGGACTGGAGGGCGCGGCCCAGGAACGAGCGGTCGAGCAGGTGTCCCGCGAGTGGTTGGAACACAATACCGAAGAGGCCTCGATCTGGATCGCCGACCTGGAATCCGGCCCGGCCCGCGATAGTGCGGTGCGCAATCTCGTCAACCAAGTCTACCGGTCCGACCCCGAGTCCGCCTTTGCCTGGGCCACCACCATCGGCGATGCGCGCAACCGGGAATACAACTCCGAGCGCGTGATCCGCGAAATGAAGCAGGAGGGCAAATCCAACGAAGCCCGCCAGGCCATTCAAAGGAGCGATCTCAGCGATAAGGAAAAAGAGAATCTACTCAAGAAACTGGACTGATTCGGCGGCAGTTTCAATTCTGCCGGATTAAGTCAGTATTCTTCTTGTTGTGGTCTCTTTTCTGCTAATGCTCGGCATTAATGAATTTACTTGCTTCCAAACCCGGCCGCCTGGTGGCCTTCGGCGGACTTTATCTTAGCGAAGGGATACCCGGCGGTTTCCTCATGATGGCGATCGCCACGGAAATACAACGCCGCGGCATGGAAGGCGCCTCCATCTATAGCGCCTTCATCGCACTATTGGCCCTGCCCTGGGTTTTTAAATTCATGATGGGGCCCTTCGTGGACAACATCCGGCTCAAGCGTTTTGGCGCCCGTAAACAATGGATTGTGTTGTCACAGTCGATCATGGTGCTGGCGCTCGGGATGGCCATGTTCTTCCTGCCGGAAACAATCGACGTTCCGGAAAACGAGGTGAAAGGCATCCTGGCGACCATTGAAGGCCTTTACTTGTCGGGCATCGTCCTCTTCGGCGGACTCTTGTTTCTGCACAATTTCTTTGCCGCCACACAGGACGCGGCCATTGACGCCATGGCCTGTCAGGTGCTGCGGGAAGAGGAACGCGGCCTCGCCAATGGTGTGATGTTCAGTTGCACCCATGCCGGCTACCTGCTCGGCGGCTCGGGTGCCCTCTGGCTCAAGGGGAGCTTCGGAAGCTTTGAAGCGTCCAGCATGGTCGTTCTGGCCTTCATGGGCTGTATCCTCACCGGAGTGATTTTTCTGATTAAGGAAAAATCGGCGGCTCAGGAGATCGCCGACGGAGAGCTTCCCGCGCCGGAACCGGGACACAGCGGCTGGCAAGCGGCCAAGGAACAGATCATCGACTACTTCAAAACCATCTGGAAAGATATCTTCCTCTCCAAGAACGGCATCCTCTCCGTTATGCTGGCCCTGACCCCGATCGGCGCGCTGGCGCTGAGCATGCTTTTGTCGACTTTAATGGCCCCGCGCCTGGGGATGACGGACAATGAAATTGCGGCGCTCAATACCGCCAGCACCTTTGTGTTTATCCCCTTCTGCCTGTTGGGCGGCTGGCTCTCCGACCGATTCGACCGTCGCGTTGTTCTGGGAATCACCGCCTCCATGACCGTCATCCCGAGCCTCTGGATCGGCTGGCAATTCAAGCAGGCCGGCTGGGACCACCCGCCGGAAGCCATTGATGGCACCTGGCCGCGGGAAGAAGCCCTCATCGTCTCCTGGTGGATCGCCACCCTCGCCTTCTCCGTCTTCAACGGTCTCAAATACGCGGTGAAGAATGCCCTCTACATGGACATCGTCACCCCCAAGATCGCGGCAACGCAGTTCACCGCCCTGATGGCATTTACCAACCTGACCAATATCTACAGTAAGCTCTGGCAGGGGCAGGCCCTCGATACCATCAATGGCTGGAACTGGACGGTGTGGAATCTGATCTACGTCGATGCCGGCATCGGCCTGCTCTTCCTCATCGTCCTCTACTTCATCAAACCGACGCCAAGGGAAAAAAGAGCCCCGGATATCGCCGCCTGATAACCGGACACGGACGAGACGCCTGTGCTACAGCAGCAGCTTTATACGAAATCGAATTAAAATTGATAGTATCCAACAGTTTATTTTGTAGCGATGGCAGCATGCCTCGGCGTAATCCGATGAAGACGGGCCCTCTGCCATCTTCATGCATAGCTATCGGGATAGAGCCAGAGACTGGCTCTGCTACATCAATCCGATTGAACATAATTAAATCGTACGTATCTTTCCCCTTCACTTTCACTTTTGTCTCCGCTGACCAGCGGATACAAAAAGGCCCCGCATGTGCCGTATGTGGGGAGTCCTTGGCCTTTTGCGTCTAAGGTGGGTGCTTTCCCGACGTGTTTTTGTCTTCCGGTTTACGGCTGGACAGCCACCGCCGGGGGCTAGCTCCCGTTTGCTAAAGAGTAAAGGACAGAACTCCGTTAATTCTCGAACACTGCAGGGTAAGTTAGACAGTAGATGGACTTTCTTCTGAATCAACCGGAAAGCACCCTATTTGCGTCGATTTTATAGCGCCTTGCTCGCGCCAACCCGTTCACCAATTCGCCTCGCAACTCGCATGCCGCTTGCGATATTCACGCGACCAGGACGGGCGCTCCACTCTCCCGGCATAGATCGCCCATGAAACCGAACGGATTTCGGCCTCGCTGAGCGAGACCGGAGCCTTGAGCCCATACCGTGCCACCTCAAACAGCAGAAGACTGCTTTCCATTCGCGGTTTCTGGACGAAGGCGGTCATCGCATCGACGAAGTCCTCCGGATCGGAGTGTCTGGCCAGATAGTGCGCACGCACGCCCCAGAGCGGCGGCGCCAGCATCGCATCCATCCTCGACTCCCCCACGCCATGGCATGTGTGGCAATGCGTGCCCATCAGCGCGACACCCTGCTCAATCGCACCTTCGGGGGCTACGCTCAGATCGAGCTCCGCCTTGCGCTCACATGCCACAAAAGACATCGGCAACAAAAGACAGAGGATGCGTGCCCGCCTAGGCTTCATGGCTCCAAATCAAGGTAACACTCGGGCCGGAAACGCGGCGTGCAAATGGCCAGAAAGATCAAATCCTCATTCCCGCGGCTCATAATCCGTTGCCGTACTCCGGGCGGGATGCGCACCACATCCCCGGGGCCGACTTCAGTCGGAGGCAACTCCCCGACCTCCACTCGCCCGCGGCCGGATTGTATCACATAACGCTCGGCCGTCCCCTCCAGCCGATGCCAGGCTGTCGTCACACCTGCGGCCACCCGCGCCCGGGCAATCGAGACATCCGGATCGCTGCCATCATTGGACAGCTCCAAAATCGCACAACGCTCGGAAGTGTCGTATTCCTGCGAGGCCCCGTGCTTTATGATTTCCGGTTTCATGGAGTGGCTGAACTTGCTGCGTTGTTGGCCCTTGGGATGTCTTTTTCGATTCAGGCCCGCCGCTTGCAAGTCTGACCCTGACGACCAGCCAAGAGATACGCGGTCGGTCCAAAAACCGGAATCAGAAAGACCACGAGGAGCCAGACACCTTTCATCGTGCCATTCATCTTCGTGTTCATCGCACAATGCACCAGATAACATATCGACAATCCGTAGCCCAGGACGGCAAAAAGGACTAGAATCTCGGCACCTGAAATATTCTGCAGGAATCCAGATATAACATGGGGCCTCATACGCTGGGTTCAGATGTGACAGTCAAGCCAGTCGTTGACGCGAGTACTAGCGTAAACCGGGGGAGACATTCAATTTGGGTTGAGAGTCGAACGGAGAATTGGAGCTGCTGCACATCATGGGCGCAAAAAACAGCAGAAAGACCAAAATACCGATTACCGCCATAATAATCTGTAACGTGACGTATCGATTGGCCGCTTTGCCGACAGAATCGTCACTCCGGTCTTCAAACTGATAGTTCTTTGTGGGGTAATTTGCGCGCTTTTGCGGGGCGCTACTGTCCCCGGAAAGGATTTTCTTTTTAGCCGCTTCAAACTCTTCTGAGCTAAGAGCGCCCTGCTCTTTGAGATCGGCCAGCTTGGATAGTTCGTCAGATATACTCATTTATTACCCGTATTCTAAATGTCACCCTAGCCCTAAAGCTTTCGGCTTCAAGGTAATCTTATTTCTTATTTAAAGGGGGCTGGCCCGATTGCTTGACCGTAGCGATGGCACGCGAGTGCCGTCGATTGCCGTACGTAGTTAAGAGTACTTACCGTAGTCGCTCTGCTTATAGCCGTGCGACCCGAATCGGCTAAAAGGCAGCACATGCCAGCTGGGGTGACCGCCTGAAGCGGGTTACTTACCTCCAGCAGCAGAAAACACGCGTCTACCGATTATCTAAGTGGTATTATAGCTTATCAAAAACAGCTAGTTCGTCTCAGCTTTACCCGACTGTCCGCTCCTTGTCTGCCCGAACAACCAGCTTAGGGCTTCGTCGTCGCGGTATGCCCGATCCCATGAATTGTGCCCCACGCCTTCATACTCGGTGTACCGCACCTTGCCCCCGACCCGCTCCAGCGCGGCTACCATGTCCCTGGATCGCTGCGCCTTGACCACGGTGTCGGCCCCGCCGTGGAAGACCCAGATGGGAATGTTCCTGATCGTTTCTGCCAAAGCGGTGTCGCCCCCGCCGCAGACAGGCATGGCCGCGGCAAATGTCTCCGGCATGCGTTGGATGATATCCCAGGTGGCGTAACCTCCCATCGACAAACCGGTTACGTAGATCCGCGAGGCATCGACCGGGTAGGTTTTCCGGACCTCCCGCAAGAGCTCGACGACCAGTCGCATGGATGCGGAGGGCTTGTCCGGCATGATGTGGGAATCCGCGCCCCAGGGCGTATTCACCCACTTCTCGCCGGCAGGACATTGCGGGGCGACAATGATCGCGGGTTCGTCATTTTCCTTCAGGTAACCAAGGATGTCTTTGGCTCCATGCACGAGCTGTTTCAGGTTATCGCTCCCTCTCTCCCCCGCGCCGTGAAAAAACAGGACCAGGGGATAGGACTTCGAGTTGTCCATTTTCCCGGGCAGGTGAATTCTGTAGTTTAACGAAGCCTCTCCCGAAGACGCGTAAACCTTTGCCTCAAAATGTTCCTCTGCCCCCATTGCTGTGTTTAACATGACCATGCAGGCCAGCGGGGCGACACGAATTAAATAATTGGGCTTCATTCTCTACTCCTCTCATTCCTCGATATGGCATAGTTCTAAGAGTTTTCCACCCTCGCTCAAACTCTATTCGCACATTCGTATTGGAACACTGCCGCATTTCACGCAGATCCGAGCTTCCAGGTGCTTCGGTCCGCTTCGCTGGAGGGCCCTCGCGGGCGAGTTGGAGAGGATTTATTAGATGACTTCTCTTACTCCCTTCCTCGCTGTCTCTAGCCCCGCGGTTGTAAAATTAAATTTCTTTTCTATTCCCTGGAGAGATCACATGGCATGAAGCCGGAGGCGGTATGACATTGTGACCATCGTCTGGTTGGCCATGGTTAGCGCTTGATATCTGATATGCACTTTAATGCTCCTTGAAATACCTTAGGGTTCTGAAGTCTTTCTAATCCTGTTATGATGCTATTATCTTCTGCAATTCCTGAAAGTTCCCTGATGAACTCTTGGATGCTCCTCAACCTCACGTTTTCGGGGTAATCAGCAATCTTCAGTATCCACTCCCTGCATTTCGCGTTCTCGCAGATTGCTTGAATCAACGCTATATCATCTTCTGAAAAACCGCTTTTTTGAGTCGGTGCTGTCATGTTGTTTTCTTTCACCCAACCGTAGGGCACTGGCAACCCAGCCTGTGAGTTTTGGATTTTAGGTGGTTGTCGAAAGCCGGGCGGCGAACATGGGGTTGACCAGCTCCGACTGGATGTAGTCCAGACTGGTCGAATGGTGTCCCATGGTCGAGTGCTTTCCCTCGTAGACGCATGGGTTCATTTTAAACGTTAATTAACGTCAATTAACGGTTCCTCCCCCAGCACTCTGGCTTCTCTTTTTCGTGTCTTTCGCGCCTTTCGTCGTCAAAATGATTCATGCCTGGCTTTTATTCATTCTTTCTACATCGGTAAGCACGATCACTCCTGTAGCGCGGAACACGAAAGATGTTGATAGCTGCGTCTGGATCGCACCTCAATCGCCATAGTGTGTCCACATTCGCAAAACCTTCACGACTTTCTCTTCTTCGTAAACCTGATAGACCAACCTGTGTTGTATGTTGATCCGTCTGGAGTAAGTGCCTGATAAGTCGCCAACCAATGCTTCGTATTCTGGTGGTTTCATGAAGGGGTCCTCCTCCAGTAGATTGATCAGTTCAAGTGCGTTCTCTTTTAGATGACTCCGCGCAATTTTCTTGGCATCTTTTTGTGCCTGCTTGGCGTATACGATCTGATAATTCACCACTCAACCGTCTCACTGCAGTCCTCGATCGTTTCCTTCATTCCCTTTTTGATTGAATCCACCATTCCAGGAATCGCGCTCAAATGGATGGTTTCAGAAATAGCCCTCCAATCATCCTCGGAAACAAGCACCGCATTGCCCCGCTTGCCAGTGATTTGAATGGGGATGTGTGAATCGTTCGCTTCGTCAATAAGCTTGTAGAGCTTGTTCCGAGCGCTGGTTGCGGTAATCGTAGTCATATCCGAAACGTGCGCTATAGCGTGCGTTTGTCAACTCCATTTTCTGCCATCGGTAAGGACGATCACTCCTGTAGTGCGGAACACGAAAGATGTTGATAGCTGCGACTGGATCGCACCTCAATCGCCATAGTGTGTCCACATTCGCAAAACCTTCACGGCTTTCTCTTCTTCGTAAACCTGATAGACCAATCTGTGTTGTATGTTGGTCCGTCTGGAGTAAGTGCCTGATAAGTCGCCAACCAATGCTTCGTAATCTGGTGGTTGCCTGAAGGGGTCCCTGCCAGACGGCTCAGTCGTCCAGTTGATTTTTAGACGGAGTGCAACGGAGATGGTGTAATAATTTTCGGGCGGGTTAACCGGGTTGTCCACGTCGACTGGATGGCTCTTCTTGAAGTCAGTTCGGAATAGATTGTTCGTCGACATTCAGATTAATCTTTCTCTTTTCCCTCTTCGTCTGCATCGCGCTTTCTGGTATTCGATTCGATTCGTTCAAGACTTTCAGAAATGTGCTTCAAGACCTTGAGGATTTCTGTGATCCCACGAGAAACAAAGAATTCAAGTCTATAGATGCAGTAGCATGCTAGCACGATTGCTCCAAAAAATACGATGCTTAAGATTATTTCCATTTTCTCTGTTTAGTTTGCCATCGTCGAGCAGTGGCGCGGCCTAGCCGTTGCCACCTGCGCTTGGTTCTACATTTAGGTTTAGTGCGCCAATCGAGTTTAGAATAGTCTTGGTGATGATTTCTCTCTTGGGGATGTCATCCGTTCCATTGGGTGTGTCTATGTTCAATGCGAAAAACACTGGTCCGGTAGCATGCTCAATCCAGCCGACCCACCAGCAAACCTTGCCATCCCATCCTGCCTTTCCTCGTAAAATCCAATCATGGCCAGCCTCTAATATCATCAGATCCTTCACGAGTCGTTGGTTGGCAACGGTGAAAGGTAGCTCATTCCTGTAAAGTCTTTTTAGGAATTTGATTTGTTCGTGTGCAGAGATCTCCAAATTTCCACTAATCCAAAAAGGTTCTTTTCCGGATGGGTCTTGGTTCCCATATTGAATCCGCTTTAAATAGTCGCGTTCTTTCGTCGCGCCTATCTCTTTTGCGAACTGTTGGTAGACCCAAACAACAGAGTAGCGCATTGCTGACCGAAGGTCCTGATCACGGTCCCATTCAGGATTAGCTCTTTTCTTACCATCCCAGCGGACGGTCTCGAATTCATCTCGAATGACTTCTGAATCCAAAGCGAAGAGAGTATGCGGAATCTTAAATGTTGATGCGGGTGAAAACCGCTTTTCAGCACGAACGCTGTTGAACGTCATAAGCCCTTCCGTCCCAGGTCGCTCGTCGTAGATAACTATTGTTCCTTCGACTTTGAGTTGCTCGAAGAAAGGCGCCCAGTCCGCTCGCTCGCTGGATGCATCGACTGATGCCAGACATGTTAACATGCTTATAATGCAGGCATAAAAGCACTTAAGGTTACCACGGATTTGATTCATCTTATCTTGAAGAACCTCGAATTCAGGTGCGGCGTAGAACGCCGTATTCTCTATCGGCTGGTTCTACTTGATCCGAGTGAAGAGCCATGATGATAAAGTCGCACTCGATTCCATCCAACTCCCTTGCTTTGAGCTTTCTTCCTTCAACTTGGAATCCAAGCTTCTTGTAGAGTTCAATTGCTGGTGTGTTGGTCGAGAAGACTTCCATTTCTATTCTTTTGATGCCTTTCGATTGAGCATCGGCAATCGCCTTAGAGAGAAGCTTCTCTCCGATTCCTTTTCTTCTATGATTGGCAACGACGCCCATTCCCATGCGTGCTACATGCTTAGAACCTTCATATGGATAAGGTATGATGTCGCACCAACCAACAACTTCGCCTGCCTCGATCGCGAAGACCTGAGTCCATTCATTTTCTTGAATTTCTTTTAGGAAGGTGTGTGTGGATTCAATTTCAGGGGCTTTAACGAAGTGGAGAAACTTTCTTTCCCTAGCGACTGAGTCTACCGCTTTCCAAAAGCTCTCTAGATACGCTAGTGACGCTGTTTCGATTTTCATTTCTTTTGTCGAACGTCGAGCGTAGTAACGGAGGTGAGCGGAGAGAACCGGAGTTGACTACCGCGCCTGGATGGACCCTTCACTTCGAATCCACTCGGACAGTCGGGTTCGAATGTCGCCTAAAGCCTCTTTGGGTAAAGTTCCAAGCTTGCCGGCAAAAATGGATGGGTGAACCACTGCAAGCCGACTGGTCCGAATCAGACTTTCCTTCTTTAAGCCGGTCTTATCGAAACCGGGCATCGTCTCAGGTAACACGATCTCTAGGTCTGGGATCTGATGTCGTGTTTGGGTGCTGATCATGCACACGAGACAATCGTCAAAATCTCCATGGATTCTTTTGATCAACAATGCGGGTCTTAGCTTGCCAACACCCAAATCTGACTGAGGGAAACGGAACAGGAGGATATCACCTTCGGAAATCATCCGATCTTCTCGATCACATCAGATTCTGTGTAGAGGCTTTCCTCGTCCTCCATCCCTCGCAGTGCTGCAGCGAGGGAGGCTTCTCTAAGGGCATTCTCTTCGTTTCTTTTCTCTTTTTCTTTTAGAAACTCTACGAATTCAAGCACTTCAGACTGCTTCTCCGGCCGTAGAGAGGCAATCTCTTGGATGATTTGTTCCGCAGTGCTCATGTCTTTTAATACTGCTGATCAGAGGCCGAATCTCAAGTTCATTTTTTGTCCATCGTCAAGGCCAAGCACCCAGCCTGACGGTTTATTGGTTCAAGTGATTCTCGGATTTTCGGGCGGGTTACATGGGTTGGCCTGTGCCTACTCGTTAGATCTTCTTTTCGAAGACTTTTTTGCCTCCTTTTTCGTCAATAATAGTCAAGGTGTTTCCTTTGAGCTCAAATTTTGCCTTCACTAGCATTGACGCATCAAAATCAGGTATCCCAATTTCTAGACCTCCGGATTCGCCTAATCTCCACATTCCTTTTAGACTGTTAGTGTCGTTGAATTGATAGATATAAGCTCCATCTGAAGTCAGTGTGATTTCTTTTCCATCCCCTTCTCTAACCCACGTTCCGACGAGTTCATTCTTTTCGACTTTCGCGCAACCGGCAAAGAACAACAACAGTAGTAGGGTCCAAATTGGTAGTGTTTTCATTTTCTTTTCTCTAATGTAGAGCACTATCGCGCCTGTAGCGCGGAGCGCGAAAGGCGTTGATAGCTGCGACTGGATCTATGCTTCATTTGTTTCGATGGTCAATCGTTAGCTCGATTGGGCCACTCTCAATCTCTTCAATTTCGGTAATCTTGACTAATTCTGATCCGAGTTTCTCCACTCCGATCAGCACTAAGTCCCGGGAGGCATTTCCCTTCAATTCAACGACTCCGCCGGTTGTGGTCATCACGACTCCACCTCGATCGTGAGTGCCTACTTTCATTCCGTCGAAGTAGAGGTCAATCGGCCCATACTCTTCGTCGGCAAATACTCCAAAGTGTCCGACTTCTTTTCCTTTTCCGATTACCATCCCCACGCTCAGTTCTGTGTGTGCGGGATCGCTCCACATACCAAAGAAGATCTGCCTTGTATTTGCTTCGTTTGATTCCGAGCACCCAAAAAGTAGGACTGTGCAGAAGATGAGTAACGCCAGAAATTTCATTCTTTCATAGATCGTAGCGGTGCCTCAAGACTGTAGCGCGGAGCGCGAAAGGAATTGAGACCACCGGCTGGTTCTCATTTTGTCTAGATGTTTTGGATGACAAGGATGCATAAAAATCCAATCATTGGGACCAAGAGCAGCGAAAAAGCTGTGGTCAGGGCAGCAAACTTTTTTATTTCTCCTTCTTTTTTGACCGCACCGTCAACGACTGGGTCGATTCCCTTCAAAAACCAAGAAATGAGCAGTCCGATCAGAATGACTCCTGCTCCGCTAGAATAGCCTGCATCGAAAATTCCGATCAAGATCAACAGAGCGACAAAGGCAAAACTCAGGAATATTGCCAAACGAAAAGCTCTGAATGTAGTTCCTTTCATTATTGTTAAGAACGTCGAGACCAGACAACAAGCCTGTGAGATTAGTCGTCCTGTTAATTTTTAGAATTTAAGGGCGGGTTACCTGGGTTGTCTGCGTCGACTGGTTCTAGCCTTTCCAATATTGATTGGTTTTTAGCTACCCATCCGTCAAATATTCTCTGCATTTCTGATCGTGCATGTTTCATATTCTCGGTAGCTATAGGTCTAATTTTCTCTTCAATTTCATTCATTTGAATGTAGAATTTTTGGCCTGCTGAAGTCTTCAGGAAATCTCTCAGTATCGTGATTTCTTCCGGTGTGTATTCCTGCCGAAAATATTCGATGTAGATTTCTTCATATGCTTCCCAAGACGCTTTTTCTTTAAAGTAAGCCATGAGTTCGTCTACTAGCTTTAGGTATTCTTTATTCCCTTTTAGTTGTAATCCGAGGTCAGATTTTAGGTAGTTGTTTTTTACCTCGTAGTATTTTACCAGATAAGCGAGCTCGTATCCTTGTTCAAAGCTTAACAACTCAATGACTTCTTTGATCTCTTCGTGATTTCCTGACTGCTCCGACCAAGCAATTCCATATAGCCAGAGAATTGTGAATGCGATAGTGAGTGCTTTCTTCATCTCTAGAACCGTCAAAGTGTATCGCGGAGTGAAGCGCGGAGCGCGTAACGGAATTGATACCACTGACTGGTTATCCTTCCCCTTCCTTGAGGTAAAGTAAATCTGGATTCACTACAGACCAAATCCTATCGTGGAACAATCCCTCATTTGAATCGAGCCACTGATCCAACTTTTCAATTTCTTTTTCATTTTGCAACTGCTTCTCGCCAAACTGATACCACTGTTCAAGTTCTTGAGATGCGTATTCAGCCAGAAGCCTTCTAATTTTCTCAGATTCTTTTTCGCTGATACCCTCATGCCACTGCCAGACGCCCGAACGCGTGGAAGAACACCATTCAAGCAGACGCGCGCCCAACCAGAGTCGGTCTGTCGATGTTCCCTCTTTTTCTTTTACCGAGATTGATGTGTCCTGAGAAAACTGGACATGGGATTCTCTTAAAAAGAGGATCCAACCATGAAGAGACAACGCTATACTGCCGAGTTCAAACAGGAGGCAGTCAAACTGATATTAATCGACGGGACCCCGGTGAAGGAGGTTTCGCAGCAATTGGGAGTGCCTGAAGGGGTTCTTTACAGCTGGAAGCAGA
>NZ_QHJQ01000014.1 GCF_003185655.1 Coraliomargarita sinensis
GCCGGAAGAAGGCGCTGAAGGTACTTGAAAAAGAGGATGCGCTCCTGCCGAAAGCTACTGTGCTGCGCTGCCGGGTGCGCTACTTCACCGATGGGGCCATCCTGGGCAGTCAGGACTTCGTCCGGAGCTACGCTGGGGCCTGGCAACGGGAGAAAAAACGAAAATATCCGCCCAAACCGAATCTACTGCGCGGAGCCGACTGGCAGGATCTTGCCACGGTTCAGGGGTTGAGGAAGCAGGTGTTCGGGTAAAATGTGCTGATTCTGATAAGAAGAGAACGGCACTTCTTGACCGTAGGCGTATGTTCTTCTATCAGCGCATCATGAATATCCTGATTGCCGAAGATGACATGATTTCGCGGAATCTCCTGAAGACGACGTTGAAGCAGTTCGGGCATACGGTGAAGGTGTTCAGCAACGGAGCGGAGGCTTGGGAAGAATACGACAACAATCCTTACCGGGTGATTGTGAGTGACTGGTTGATGCCGGAAATGGACGGGCTCGATTTCTGCCGTAAAGTGCGTCAGCGTCATTCGACGGAATACACTTATTTTATTTTACTCACGGCTAACGTGCAGCAGGGAAATGAGACCTATATCGAGGCAATGAACGCGGGCATCGACGATTTTATGACGAAGCCCCTGGATCGGGACCTGATCTGGATGCGGCTCAAAGTGGCTGAGCGTATTCTCCGCTACACCACGGAGATCAGCAATCTGGAGAGCATGTTGCCGATCTGTTCCTACTGTAAAAACGTGCGCGACGATAATAACTACTGGCAACAGGTGGAAACCTATTTGAATAACCGCACAGGCACGGTTTTCAGTCACAGTGTCTGCCCGCGATGCTACGAAACCAAGGTGAAACCTCAGTTAGAAGAACTTTAGCCGACTTGTGGGGCCCATTACTTCCCGATCAGAGCTAAAGCGATCAAGCTCTCATAGGTGACCCAGGCCACCAGTGCGATGATCAGCAGTGTGGCCAGGTATTGCATGAATTTGCGTCGCTTGCGTGGCTGGTCAAAGGGCCGGAAACCGCGGCTGTGCCCGGACGTGTGTGAGAGATAACTTCCCAGGTTTGCCCTTTCCGGCTTATCGCTCCGTCCACTTTTAGGCAGTTTGAACGCACCCGACCGAGCCTGTCGTTCGTATCGCCATTTAAAGAATCGGTGGAGCATTCGGATTAATTTTTCAGGGTCACTTTTGGTTCGCATCAGAAGAGTCATCCCTCTTCCATAAAAGTTCAATTTATTTTCAATGGATGCAGACAAAATAAGTACGCAGACGATTTCCCTGCTCAAAGGGGAACGTGCTGTTGTGGCGGTGACCGCATATGACACCGCGATGGCTCGCTATGCCGACGAGGCCGGGGTCGATTTGCTCCTGGTCGGCGACTCCGTGGGCACGACTCAGTTGGGCTTCGATACTACGGTTCCGGTCACGCTTGAAATGATGCTGCACCATACCGCGGCTGTTGCGCGGGCCAATCCGGGTGCGCTTCTCGTGGCCGACGTGCCTTTCGCCGTCGCGCATGATGAGTTTACCAAGCTGCTGGATGCCTGCCGCCGCCTCATGCAGGAAGCCGGAGCCGAGGCGGTTAAAATCGAAGGTGGTGCCTTGATCGCTCCTAAAATTGAGCGCCTTGTTCAAGCCGGTATCCCCGTGCTCGGTCATATTGGCTTACTCCCACAGAATTTTCACCAGTTGGGTGGATACCGCAAGTTCGGGCGCAGTGATGCGGAGAAAAGTGTGCTGGTCGACGACGCGCTGGCTTTGGAGAAAGCGGGATGCTTCGCGGTGATCTGCGAAATGATCGACGGCACGGTAGCCGGTACCATCGCCGGTGAGCTTAAGATCCCACTGATCGGGATCGGCAGCGGCCCGCATTGCGACGGACAGATTCTGGTTTGTAATGATCTCCTCGGGATGACTGCCGGCTATGTGCCATCCTTTGTGCGGCAGTATGCACAACTCGGGGAGGAAGCGCGTAAGGCCTTTGCCAACTACGCGGAGGACGTACGTAATCGAAAGTTTCCCTCATGAATTGTTGTATCTTAGGAGCAGGTGCCTGGGGCACCGCGATGGCCTTGCATCTTGATCGTTGCGGCCACTCAGTCACTTTGGTCCCGCGTCGGATGGAGCATGCGCTCTCGATCGCATCCTCCCGCGAGAACTCCGATTATTTACCGGGCTACAAGTTGCCGCACCGTATTCAGATCGGTTACGAGATCGGACCAGTGCTGATGGAGGCGGACGTGGTTTTTTTCGCCTGCCCCTCCAAAGCGATTCGTGATCTGGCCGGAAAAGTTCGGCCTCATCTGGAAGCGGCCCGTCAGCTCAAGCTCTGTCTTGTGATGTGCAAGGGGCTCGAACTGGATAGCTTCAAGGCGCCGGCTGAGATCCTTGAAGAGTCCTTGCCCGGCTTACACTGCGGTGTTCTTTCCGGTCCGACTTACGCGGGTGAGGTGGCGGCTGGGCAACCCACTGCGGTGGTCCTGGCATTGCCGAGAGGATTGGAGGACGGCAACCGCTATCAGGAAGCATTCAGTAACAGCTCGATGCGTTGCTACCTGTCCCATGATGTTCGAGGTACCGAGCTGGGCGGCACACTCAAGAATATCTATGCCATCGGTTCCGGGATCTGTGACGGGCTGAAGCTGGGCGATAATGCCAAAGCCGCTTATTTGACGCGAAGCCTGAATGAATTACTCGCTTTGGGTACTTCACTGGGTGGGCAAGCGGACACCTTTTACGGGCTGAGCGGCTTTGGGGATTTGATCGCCACCTGTACCGGCGCCTGGAGTCGTAACCGGACCTTCGGCGAAAAAGTGGGGGAGGGGGAGGCTCCGGAATCCATCATCGAAAACCAGAAGACCGTGGTTGAAGGCTACCGGGCAACAGAATGTCTCTACCGTTACTGCAGGCAGCAGAAGATCGATGCGCCCATACTCGGTACGATTCATGCCGTTCTCTACGAAGCGCTCAATCCGGAGGAAGGCATTCAAGCCTTGATGAGGAGGAACCTGAAAGCCGAGTGATTTTTTCTCATGCTCCTATTTGTAATCTTAATCCCAATTCTCTTGGGTTGACCTGATTGCCGTAGATTAAGATTAGGATGAAAAATACGATTAAGATTTGAATATCATTATGCCGAAACGCCTTTGCAAAGTCGACTCATCGCCAATCCATAAACGCGGACTCTTCGCCACCGCCGATATCGAAGCGGGAACCGATATCATCCAGTATATCGGAGAAAAAATTTCTAAGGAAGAATCCACCCGGCGCGCTCTCGAATGGGAGGAGAAGGCGCGCAAGACGGGAGCCGGACTGGTTTATATTTTTGAGCTCGATGACGAGTGGGACTTGGACGGTCGCCGCGGTCGTAATCCGGCCCGCTACATGAACCACTCCTGCGATGGGAATTGCGAAGCGATCAATTACGACGGGGAGATCTGGATCGTGGCCCGTAAGGATATCAAGGACGGTGAAGAACTGACCTACGATTACGGCTACGACATGGAGCACTTTCTCGACCACCCCTGTGAATGCGGGGCAGACAACTGCATTGGCTACATCGTGCGCGAAGACCAGCGCAAGAAGGTCAAAAAGCTGCTGCGCGGGAAGAAGAAAAAGAAGAAGGGCAAGAAGTCCAAAAAAGACAAAAAGGGAAAGAAATAGAAATTTCGCCCTAAGGCTGAACCAGTGTCAGGATTTGTGTCTCCGCACTGCGGCCGTCTTTCCGCTTGGCCTTGACGACGACGGTTCCCCGGTAGAGCTCATCGTATGACTTCGGTGTGATACGCAGGGTGCGGCTTGCGTTATCCCCGGGGGCCTTCTCTTCGACCACGTTTAACTTGTCGCTATCGTAGCCGATGCTCTGGATGGAATCGACGTAACGCTCGTCGAGGGTGACGGTGACGCGCCGCTCGCTCTTGGAACCGGAGGGGCTCCAGTAAACAACCCGAGGCGTGGCTTCGACAAGTTCCGGAATCTCCACATTCATGCGCAAGGTTGCGACTGCTTCAGCCTGACTATCGATAAAGACATCCAGCTGCAGGCGGTTCAGCCCCTGACGTTTACCTTTGTTGAAGGTGGCAATGATTTCCGTGGTATCTCCGGGCTTGAGAATCTTTCGGTCAATGATGGATCCGGTACAACCACAGCTTGTTTTGATGCGCGAAATGCGTATGCGATCCTCGCCTTTATTGGTTACCTTGAAACTGGCGCGGACCTCTTTCTGGTCCGGTTTCATTTCCAGTTTCACTTCTGTGCGGTCCCAACTCAGGTCTGAGGCCGAAAGCATATGGACCAGGCAAAGGCAAAGTGCGGGAAGTATGATGGATAAGCGCATAAATCAGTTAGAGCTTTTTGGGGTTCTCTTGTTCCTGCACGAGGCGCGCAAGATGAAAATTGTTATGATTAACAGGACGAGATTTCTCAAGATCAACCAGTGGTACTCCGGGCTGTCCGTACTTTTTCCGAAGCAGCCGCAATTGATATCCAGCCCCCGGGTCCAGGCGCTTCCGTGCAATGTGATAAATAAGCAGAGTAGGGCGACCATGATGCATGCACTCGCCCGTCGTAGCCATGGCGTGAGCAAGCCGAAGCCGATAATCAGTTCCAGCCAGGGGAGAATGATAGCGGTCCAAAGCGCGGGGCTTCCGCTGATAAGACGATAGCCTTCAATCGATGTGGAAAAGGCCACTGGGTCCTGCACCTTGGGAAGTCCGGCGCTGATAAAAACCCAGGCCAGTACCAGGCGTGAGATGAGGAGGGGGATGGTTCTTTGATTCACTTCGACCATGCAGACCAACCTCCTTTCAGACTGTAAATCTCGGCGTCCGGTAGATTAGCGCGCAATTCTTCGGCAACTTTCTTGCTCGTTCCGCAGCCTTCATCCGAACAATAAACCACAATCACCCTCGGATTCTGGAGCCATTGCTCCAAAATATCGGCTATGCTACCGGCTGGGTCCGCCTGGTCGTAAAGCAAAGCTTCCGGGGCGTGGTCGCGGGCAAAAGCGGTCTCATCGCGCGCATCCACCCAGATGACGTCGAGCACGCGGGCATCCTGTAAGCGTATTTCGCCCGGCAATAATTCAGGCTCCGACCATGGCAGTGGTGCCAAGCCACTGAGCAGAGAATAGCATGCTCCCAAGAGGGTAATCAGGCCGATGACGAAAAACTCCCGAATCATAACATTTAAACTAGATGGATGCGTTGATGTGTGAAGGGTGAAATGCAGTCCGGCGATTAACCTTCACACATGTTGTTGGCTGATTTTGATTAGAGTACCATGTCAGTACATACCAAAGAAATCGAAGTTGTGGCTTCAGGCAAATCGACGTCGGAATTCACTCATATGATTGAAGAGGGGCTCCTCGAGTCCGGATACAACGAAGGCACAGTAACAGTCTTCTGCTGTCATACGAGCTGTAGTCTCGTGATTATGGAAAACGCCGACCCGTCCGCGCGCCGTGACCTGGAGGGTTTTATTGATCGCCTCGTGCCGGAGGACGACCCGCACTTTACCCATACCTACGAGGGGCCTGATGATATGCCGAGTCACATCAAGATGGCGCTGACCCGCACGACCGAGGTGATTCCGTTTAAGAATGGCCGCCTGTGCCTAGGCACCTGGCAGGGCGTCTTTCTTTGGGAACACCGGGCCCGGAGCCATAAGCGCCGGATCGTTTTGAGTTACCAAGGGGAGTAGGCGGATAGTCGAAGGGTATCGATGCGGTATTATCCCTGATTGCGCTTCATTACAAAAAGTGGGGGCGTCCAGTCCGGGCCTTCTCTCGTGTTGAAGCCACCGGCTTCGATAAAGAGATATTCCATGCCGTTGATGGTCTCGGGCGTGATTCGCAGAGCTTCGTTTTTCCTCAGGTCCAGCAACATATTGTCCGACCAGATGACGAGACCATCGCCGGTTGCACCATCTTCCATGAAGGTGATTTCCTGGAAGCGCGCTCGACGATTACGTTTAATCGGTTCGCCGGGTACGAATTCTTCAATTGACTGGACCTGGCCGAGTTGGGTCCAGGAGCCCTGAACCTTGGGATTGGGCACGTACTCGCCATCCCAGACATACTTGCCATCGTCCTCACCGGTGTTGCGCATGGTATCCTGTAGCGATTGCCATTCAGCCGAACGCATGGGCGTCTTAGTGGCGGAGTGAAGAATCACGTCCCGGCCCATAGGTGGTGCTTTCATTTCCTGCAGCCAGATTGAGAAGTGGCGACGGCTGGAGTTTTGCCCCATCCGCAGGAAGCTCATAGCGGCGATGGTGGTTTTATCCTGAGCGAAGTTCGGCCACCAGGCCTTGTCGATGTAGTAGGTTAAGGGTTTGGCACCTTCCCGGCGGCCGACGCCGCGCTCACGCTCGAACATCTGCTCTCCCCCGACGTAGACCCGGAAACCATCACCGGCGTTTACATGAGACATTCCCCCGACGAGTATACGGTAGCGGTGGCCTTCCTTGAATTCGGGAAAATGGAATTTGCCGTGCATCAGCATGGCTTCGTTTTTCCACAGCGTCTGCATGGGTTCGTTACAGCGGCAGAAGTCGTAACCACAACCGCGCAGGCGCTCGACGAGTTCGCCGTTCTTTTGACCGAAGGGTTGCTGGCCGCTCTTCCAGCCCGCCTTCCGGGGATCAAAGCCCGGCTTGAACCAATCTTCCATGCCTGCCGGGACGGTGACTTCACGGAATCGGGTGCCGGTGCCAAGGGTCTTCTGTTCCGGTGGATCGAAAGTATGGTATTGCCAGGTCATCTCGGTCCACTTGGGGCCGTAATCCTTCCAGTTGTAGTCGTCGATACCCGCACGCTGGTAGAGTTCGACCAGTCCGGCCATGCGCGGTTCGCGATAGTAGAAGCCCCAGTCGAGCGGTTCGCTGCTGGTGGCTTCGTTCATTAGGTAGCCACGATTGGATTGCGGGTGATGCCCTTTGCCGATGTATTCCGGAATCAGATCCTCCAGGATAATTTTCCGCATGGACTCCTGAAGTTCCGGTCCGAGGCGTTGCGGATCGGCTTCAAGGTAGAGTTCCTTGTGAGGCAGCGAGGCGTTCGGAAAGCGTTTTTTAGCCACGGCATAGAGCGCGTCCAATCCCCCCGGAGTTTGGGCGACCGCCTTGGCGGCGTGCCGCAGCATATAGTTGGTGCCGTTCGACATATCCTGCCCACCAGGTGCCGCGATCATTTCGGGGTATTGGGCATAGGCTTGAGAGAAATGTTCTCTGGCAAACTCTTGAACCGCCCTGGGTGCCTTCCGGCATTGCTTGGCAATGTCGTTGAAATAGCGCGGCATACTGGCGCGCTGGCTGGTGGACATGAGTTCCGCGATCGCAGGGATCAACTGCTTGTAATAGCGCTCGTCCGTGACCAGAGGCGTGGCCGCCCGCATGGCCGAGGCCTGCAGCCACCAATCAGAGTGATTGAGCCACTTTTCTATGGCAGCGAGGTGGGGACCGAGTTGGTCCGCGCTGGCGTTCTGAAGCTGTTGCAGTGCTTCCATGACGACCCACCAGGATTCGTTTTCGTCCTCAATCATATCAATGAGGATGCCGGCCACTTGATCGGACATGGGCTTGGGCAAAGCGCCGACGCCCATGAGCCCGGAGTGGCGGCCGCGCGGGTCCTCCGAGCGGAGCAGCTTCATGATAATATGATCCCAGCCACGCTTGCGAATTTGCGCCACGGTCGAGTCGCGTATGCCCTGGTCGATATGCAAAGCATAGGCATGCAAAACCTCTTCTGTCACGTCGTTCGCTTTGATCCGTTTGAAGATTTCCTTGGATGCACTGTTGGGAATGGTTTCGTGGGAGATATCCATTCGTTTCCCGGGCGCATAGGCTCCGGGGGTGAGTGAATAAAAAGCATCGTCCGCCGCGGTGCCCCAAATGCGTTCGGGCAGCTCATAGGTCTGGGAATACTGGGTCGCCGGAGCCCCAAAGATCCGTAGCTGTTTGCGCGGGAGCGTGTAGATTAATGGGATATAATTGCCATTCGGTTTGCCGGTATTGACGCCGGTGTAGTTGACGTTCTGTCCGGCAGCCCATCCGAAGGCGCCTTGGTAGGTACGGGCCAGTTCATAAACCCAGCGGCGCTCATCCATGAAAGAGCGGTATTGTGACGGGCGCTTCTCTTTGACCATGCCCATGGCGGGGCCGCGCCAGAACTCACCGATGCCTCCGCCGGTATGGCCGTGAAACAGCCAAGAGGTGTTGTAAAAGCTTTTCGTAGCGCTGATGTCGCGGGCATTGGCATAGATCGATTGCTCTCCCTTCGGCGTTAAGTTGGCCGCGGCCTGAAGCACGAAGGTAAGTTTGCCAACCTTGCCGTTGTCGGTCATCCCGCCCTCCGGCATATGGTCGCCATAGGCCACATTGCCACGGCCCGCATAGCGGTAGAGATGGCGGAAAGTATTTTTGAGAAATTCCTCGTCCACATCGACACCGCACTCCCTGGCCATGAGCAGGAAGGTGACCGCGTGCAGCCCGGCCGCATTGAGGTGACCACCGGCGACGTAATTGAAGTTGGCGCCCCCGCGCCCCATCCACGAGTCGTTGTAAACTCTTTCGAGCAAATAATCGTGCCGGGCCTGGATAGCCGGCAGCACGCTCTTGTCACCGGTTTTCAGATAGTATTCGCAGATGGCGATGCCGGTGTAACCGATGGGCCAGGGGAAGCCCGGATTATCACCGTCCAACTTACCGCTGAAGCGCTGGCGCACCGCTTCCAGGTCCTGCGGGTCGCCGGTCGAGAGGAGGAAGAGAGCGGCACCCCAGCCCCAGTTATCCGCTTCCCGCAGGTATTGAGCCATGTTCTTGACGATAGCTTCCGACTTGGCGCAGTTCATTGGCCAAGTGTCGCTGTAGCTGCCGAGGACGGGGATCCTGAATTCAATGGGGGACGCTTCGGCCTTCGGCTTGTCTTTTACCATGAGGCGGACCACGCCATCGCTGGCTTCGATTTCGGTGATCAGATTCCCCAACTGGACACGAGGGTCGATATCCTTCAGCACCTCACCGTTGATCGATTCGATGATCTGCCCCTTCCTGAGCTTGCCCGTTTTGGCGGCGGGAGAACCCTCTTCCACATTGCTGATGTGCATGGTGAAGTTGGGCTTACGCAGTTCCAGTCCGAGCCCGATGGGACCGAGGCGACCAATGGTGTTGGTCGGAGCATTGGGATCGGGCGTGAAGTGAAAGAGCGGGTCCTCGGTATAGTATTTGTCTTTAGCCTGAGCGAGGCCGGAGCCGAGGCTGATTGCGAGGATTGCAAGTAGAATACGGTTCATTGAATGACGCGGGGGATAACGATTTCGGTTCACCTAAAAGGTGCCCATGAGTGCGTGGATACAAGCCGCCGCCTAAATCGATGCCAATAACACAATATAGTAAAGGACGGCACAATGCTGTCCTTATATGGGTAGGTTTTAAGCCTCTACAGCGATGGGCCGATAGCCTGACTGCTCCACCTGTGAGAGTAGTTTCGCTTCGTCCACTTCCACACCGAGCCCAGGGCCGGTCGGGCAGTGCATTTTGCCACCTTCATCGGAGATCGGTTCCTTAAGAATACTGGCGGTAAGAAACTGTGGCCCGTTCAGCGCGGCCGGTTTCTTTAGGCCGAAGGCTGTGTAGAGCTGGAGGGTAGCGGCGAGGGAAAGGTCCGGGTCGGTCAGGCCGCTGCCCACCCACATGAGCTTGTGGCGGTTGATGATTTCAATCTGTCGCTTGTTGCTGGTGAGGCCACCGCAGCGGGAGGGCTTGCAGGCGATGCCGTCGATCATGTTCAGTGCGATGAATTGCTCCAGATCGGTGGGCGAGATCACGCCTTCATCCATCAGGATGGGGAGGGCGCCCTGCTTTTTCAGGGCCTGGTAGCCGAGGATCTGGTTTGGGCGCAGGGGGGCTTCGAGGATATCGACACCGGCGTCCGCCAGACGCGGAGCGGCCTGGAGCGCAGTTCCCGGGTCATAGCCACCATTGGCATCCGACCAGAGGAAACCATCGGGCGCGGCGGCGCGGGCGGCTCTGGCAAGTTCCACGTCGAATTCCGGATCGGGCGCGACCTTGATATTGAAGTTTTGGTAGCCCCGCGCCTTACCCTGTGCCGCGACCGCTTCCACGTCCTCGATCTTTTTGACGTTAAGTGTCCAGCTCAGGTCAATCGGGCCCTTCGGCTTCATCCCCCAAAGTTCACAAACCGGCTTGTTGCGAATGCGGCCCTGTAGATCCCATAGCGCGATATCCAGCCCGGCGCGGGTGATGGGCATACTTGTGCTGAAACCGGGGGCAATGGCCGCATCGAGTTTTTGATGGGCTTCGTTGATATTGCCGGCACGGTGGCCGATGAGCGCGGGGGCGAAGTAGTTCTTCAAGGCCGCCACTGCGGTTTCAAGAGTTTCGTCACTCCACTTGGCGATCGGAACCGATTGTCCCCAGCCGACCCCTTCGTCGGTGGTGATTTTGATGGTGATGCAGGCCCGCCCAGTCGAACCGTCGGGCCCGGCAAAGAATTTGAAGTAGCCCGTCATCGGGTAGCGGGAGGGGTAGAGGTCAATACGCCGGATCGGCCCGGCAATCGTGTGCCGTGTGTTGCCGAAAGCCGTGCCGGCAGCAGTCAGAGCCATACCGCCGGTAGTAAGTTGAACGAATTTTCGGCGGCTTAAATTCTGGTTCATTGCGGGGTAGGTTTTGGCGGATGTAGACCGGCTCAGATGAGCTTCAAGAGTTCATTGGTCGCAGGCACGTCTTTGATAATCTGGCTCGGGTCCGGACCGACGCCGATGTAGCGAAGGTTGGGTAAGCGGTCTTTGTGCTGGTCACCCTGATTGGCGACTTCGATGAGGGATTGCATGAGCCAGGCCACGTAGGTCCTGGCGTTATCCGGCAGATCCTCAAAGGAGCGCACATTCGAGATATCTTCGCTCCAGCCGGGGAGCATTTTATAGACCGGCTTGAGTGATTTGTGCATCTTGGCATTGCGGGGCACGTGGTGAATGACGTTGCCCTGCTTGTCTTCGTAGGCGGTGCAGATCTGAAGGTCACCCTGCCAGTCACCGGAGTGGGAGAGGGCGTCGAGCTTGTTGAGTACGAGGTCCTGATAGCCCCCATAGCGAAGAGCATCCCCCTTCTCGACGGCATCATACCAACCGACCATGCGCTGGCGGCCTGTGGTGGCGCCAAACTCGATCTTGCGCAATTTGGTGCTGAGGGGGTGGTCCAGATCGATCTCGGAGATAAAGGTATGGGTGCCGACTTTAGTATCGTAAGCCTTGCAACAGCCGATGTTGTGAATCGGCTGCGCCGGAATACCGGCCGATTGGAAAAACTCCGGGGTAAAGGTGTGCGAGGCGGTGACGTTGGGCGGGAAGCCGTGTCGCTTATCCAGCCAGTAAGCTTGGCCGAATTCGCCGATGATGTAGTTGCCCTTGTCTTGCTCGCGAAGCACCAACTCACGCACGTCGAAAATTTGAGCGGCGAGCTTTTGGCCCGCAGCCCAGTAGGCATCAATCAATGCATCGGTCTTCAGGGTGAATGGCGCTTCGCCCGCGAACTGTCCGAAGTCAAATTCCTCCGCTCCAACTTTGCCTTCCTCGATGATCTCGGCGTTGGCCCGCGCTTCGGCACCGCTCAGGGTCTCGAAAAACCTGGGCCAGCGATCCGGTCCGACCTGACAGACATGTTCAATCACGCGCATGGCCCGATCCACCCGGCCACGAAGTTTTTCGGCAAAGTGATCTTTCGAGCCAAGAAAGTCGGCGTAGTACACCTGGAACTGACCGACCTCGTCGAGATAGGCTGGGGTGATTCCCCGACCGGTCGAGCCGCGCGGGTCCCCGCCGAGGGCGTGGATACGGTAGTCTTCCCAGGCCAAATCGAGTAACCGGTGGGACAGGTCCGAAACGAGGCAACGCTCGTCAATCGCCAGGCGCTTCAGCGCAACGTGACCGTGCAGTTCCGCGTAAGCGCACTCCCAGAGAAACTTGCGAGGGTCCGCGACCACGCCCGAGCCGATGGGCAAGTAGGGCACATGTGGGTCCGCCACGCCACCGGGAAGCAAATTGAGCTTCAGTCCGGCCACGGTATGCCCCGAGTTGGAGCCTCCGTTGACTTTCATTACGGCCGCCACGGCGTCCTCACGTCCCGTGGATTCGCGGAGTTCGTTGACGATTTCGAGGATAACGCGACCTTTACCTTCATCTCCGGTGGAGATGCCGGTGTCGGCGATGAGTTGAGATGTGAATTTTGTGAGCATTGAGCTTTGTTATTGGCCCGCTAAAAAATGTGTCGTGGTTGCAAAGTAATTCAGAAAAGCAGTGTGACCATTTGAAAGAGTTTTCCTGACTGCAAATCTCAAAAGCAGAATCACGGGGTGATAGCAAGACACAGAAGCGCGCAGGCTCTAAAATCATGATGCGGGCCGGATGATAGGGGAATAGTTTGCGTGTCGGGCGATTTCGCGCAAGCTGCCCGTCATGACAAAAGTAAGCTGCCTTTTCTCTTTAATCCTCCTGAGTGCCACGACTGTTGCTTTGGCCAATCAACCGCCGCCGGTTCTAGAGATCGGCCAGCCGGCTCCCGACTTTACCCTCCCCGGGGTAGACGGTAAGAAACACTCGCTCGAGGATTTTGCGGAGGCGGAGCTGCTGGTGGTGATGTTTACCTGTAACCATTGTCCCGATGCACGGGCCGCTGCGCCCCGGATGGCGGAGCTCTATGAAAGATACGCGGGCAAAGGCGTCGCTTTTGTCGCCATCAGCGGGAACGACCCCAAAGCCTTGCGGCCCGACGAACTCGGTTACGGGGTTTATGGGGACTCTTTTCCCGAGATGAAACCTTTCGCCGAGAAAAACGGCTGGCAATTTCCCTACCTCTACGACGGGGACACGCAGAAAGTCATTTCGGCCTACGGAGGGCAGGCGACGCCACATGTTTTCATCTTCGATGAAGACCGGCTACTGCGCTATAATGGGCGGATTGATGATATGAAGCGAAGGTCCGGGCCTCTAGGGGAGAGCTACGTTGTCGATGCCATTGATGCTTTGCTTGCGGGTGAGGAAGTCGAAAACAAGACGACACGCGCCTTTGGTTGTTCGACCAAGTGGAGCTACAAACGAGACAGCGTCGCCAAGGACCAGGCGCGCTGGGAAGCCATCGAGGAAAAACTGGCCCTGCTGGATGCGGAAGCAGCCAAGTCGCTGGCAGCGAACACCACCGATAAGTTGCGAATCGTAAATTTCTGGTCCACCACCTGTGGCCCCTGCGTGGTCGAATTTCCCGACCTGGTTGAAACCTACCGCCGTTTTCAAAACCGGCCGGTCGAGCTGATCACCGTCAGCCTTGATCCCCTGGAAGATAAAGGGAAGGCCCTCAAGTTTCTCGAGAAGCAGCACGCCGCGCTCTCGCCCCGCACGGCCAAGTCGGTGCAGGAGGAGGGCCGAACCACCAACAACTATCTCTTCGATGGTAACCCCGACCATCTGGCTGAGGCCTTTGACCCGGATTGGGGCGGTGCCATGCCGCACACATTGATTATTGCCCCAGGCGGCGAGCTGCTCTGGCGTCATTCCGGAATGGTTGAGCCAGTCGAGCTACGAAGCCAGGTCGTAAAGTGGTTGGAGCGAAAGCGATAAAAAGTTATCGTTTCGACCGCCGGTATCCTCAGTATGGCTTGTCTGGTCGAATTTATTTCTTTCGGGTGAAATTGTGACTCCCCTGAAAGGTTAGTCACCAAACCCGAACCTCCAGTGACCCACACCATGAAATCTACTTTTTTACCATCCCTGTTATTGGCAGTTGTTTTCCACTTTTGCTCTCTGAGCGCCAGCGCCGAGGAAGCGTTGGTTCGCGGTGAAGACCTGATTAAAGTCCCGGAAAAGGCCGACGGGCTTTATCTTCACAACCTGTTTCAGGAAAATATGGTTCTCCAGCGTGGCAAACCGCTCAAGGTCTGGGGCTGGGCGGCAGCCAATGATTCAATTCAGGTTAGTTTTGCCGGACAGTCGCTGGCCGCCCGAGCCGATGCCGACGGCCGCTGGGCCGTAACTCTGGAGCCGCTTGAGGCAAATGGCACGCCTCGTTCGCTCGTAGTTAAGGGGCGGGACAAAGAGATCGTGTTGGACAACATTCTGGTTGGTGACGTTTGGGTACTCGGCGGCCAGAGCAATATGGCATTTCCCATTCATAAGGTGGAGAATGGTGAGCTGGAAATTGTCTCGGCGAATTTCCCCCAGATTCGTATGATCACCATTCCACACCTGACGGATGGGAAGTCGCGAGAAAACTTTCCTTCCATGTATCAGTGGAGCGACTGGTCATCGCGGCATTTTCGTCAGGGTTACTGGGATGTCTGCTCCCCTGAGACAGTGAAAGAGCTTTCTGCCATCGGCTATGTTTTCGGTCGTCGCCTTCACATGGCCAGTCAAGTGCCGATCGGTTTGGTCGATACCTCAATCGGTGGCACGACCGTAGAGTCGTGGACCTCGCGCGAGGCAGCCCGCATGGTGGATGATGCGGAAGTGAGTGAAATGCTTGACGAGTGGGATACCAATATAGCGGAATTCGACCCGAAGAAAGACTTCGAAGAACGATTGGCCAATTACGAGAGAAAGGTGGCCGAGCGAAAGGAGCAGGGCCGGGAAATTCCAAACCGCTGGAAGCGCCCGGTCGGAGAGCAGCCCGGACCCGTCGCGGACAGAAATCGCCCCGGCAACTGCTTCCAAGGCTTAATTCAACCTCTCGAGGGCATTCAGGTGAAGGGGGCCATCTTCCATCAGGGCTTTAACAACTGCTTTGACGGCTCCCGCGGGGCTCGGATCTACCGCGAGATCTTTCCTTTTATGATCGGTGCCTGGCGGAAAGCGTTTAACGATTCGGAGCTTCCTTTCGGTATCATTTCCCTTTGCACGGCAGACATGGCTCAGACCGAGGAGAACTACTGCGAGAAGATGGTCGACATCGGGCCGGAGATCCGTGCCGCGCAATACGAAACCTTCCGCCAGTTGGTCGATGCCGGTGATGAGAATGTGGGGTTTGCCAGCACTTACGACTTACGCCGCCGCTGGTTTCATCCTCAGTTGAAAGTGCCCGCCGGTGAGCGCATTGCCCGTTGGGCACTCGCCACCGAATACGGATTCGACAGTTTGAAGTGGATGCCTCCGGTGTTGGAAGAGATGAAGTCGGTCGATGGAGCGCTCCATCTCAAGTTCAATACCGATGTGATGGCAGTTGATGACGGTACTGAAATGGTTGGATTTGCCCTGGCCGGTGAAGACAAGGCCTACCACATGGCCGAGGTCGACCATCTGGTGACCGGTGAGAACAACAAAGGAGGTCCGGTACACGACCGCTCGGTCATCGTACTGACCAACCCCTTTGTCGAAACCCCGGTCCATTTTCGCTATGCCTGGGCCCGCAACCCGATGGGGAACATCCAACTGGGCCGTCATAACGACGTACCCCTGGCGACTCAACGCAGCGACCGCTGGAACCAGCGGGAAGGGCCCGTTTCAACGGAAGGCATGAACGACCGTCAGGCCAAGAACGCCATGCGTCAGGCTATGCGGGAGATAGATATGAAGCGCCGTCTCTATGAGGCCAGAGAGCTGATCGAGTCGCAGGAATAATTCGCCGATCCAGTCTGCTGGATTCGCTCTAGTTCGTGAATGTCACTATTTTGTAGGCGCGCCTCGTCGTAGTGTGCTGCCATAGCTACAAAAGACTGTGTCTGTCTACCAAAATTACTTCGATTTGGTATTGGAGGACATGGGTAATCGGTAGTCCATGGCAACTACCTTTTAGGTCGTGCTACTCGCTCTATTTCGATGCTTCCGTGTCGCTCGTTTTGACCGTGATTACGTCATGCGGCGAAGACTCACGCTGGCCGGCGGGGCTGACGCGAATGTAGCGTGCGTTGGCACGGAGCTGTGCCAAGTCACTGGCACCGAGGTAACCCATGCCGGACTGGATACCGCCGACCAGATCCCGGAGCACCCCGGAGAGCGAGCCGACCGATTCCTTGAGGGCTTCAATACCTTCGGCGGCGGCCTTGGTGGCGACGTCCTTCCGATCGTGCCCGTAGCGGGCGGCAGAACCCTCTTTCATGGCTGAGCTGCTGCCCATGCCGCGGTATTGCTTATAGAGTTTGCCGTTGATTTCGATGATTTGGCCCGGAGCTTCATTGCAGCCCGCGAGCAGGCTGCCACACATCACTCCGTCGGCAAGAGTCAGAGCCTTCACCATATCGCCGGATTTGGTGATGCCGCCGTCGGCGAGAATCGAGACACCCTTCTTCTGAGCCGCGATAGAGGCCACATAGAGCGCAGTCATCTGAGGGATCCCCACGCCCGCCACCACACGAGTGGTGCAGATCGAGCCGGGGCCCTGGCCTATTTTAACGGAGTTGGCTCCGGCATCCGCGAGGTATTCGACACCCTCCGCGCTAGTAACATTGCCGGCGATGAGTGTAAGATCGGGGAACTCCTCACGGATCATTTTTACCGAATCCCCGACACCCTTGGTAAAACCGTGTGCAGTCGATACTGCGATCGCATCCACGCCTTCATCAACCAACTTCCCTACATGTTCAAAGATACGGTCTCGATCGAGTGAGCCATCCGTCTTGCGATGTGCGGCTATGGCGGCCCCGCAGATGAGGCGAAAGTGGTCGTCGCGAGCCGGTTTGACCGACTGCTGGGATTCCGACTCGATCCGCTCGATGTCGGATAACGTGAACAGGCCGCGGAGACGGTCCTCATCGTCGACCACCAGCAGCTTATGGATACCCATGTGCTCGGTGAAGAACTTGTCCGCCACCTTAATCGGGTCCTTGGTGATGTCTTTTTCCAGAAGTGTGTAGATTTGGTCGCGAGGGGTCATGCCCTCGGAAACCAGGCGCGAGGCGTAGCGCGGCTTCACCACTCGTCCGGGGAGCAGCCCCAAGAGCTTATTGTTTTCGTCGACGACGGGGAAGGTACTGAAGCCGTAGCCGCGGTCGGCGATACGTTCGATAATTTCGCCGACCGTCTGATCCGGGCCGACTTTGATCGGCTCCTGAATGAAGCCGTGGATATGATTCTTCACCCGGGCGACTTCCTTGACCTGCTTTTCGTCGCTCATGTTGTAGTGGATCAGCCCCATGCCCCCATTGAGGGCCATCTGGATCGCCATCTTCGACTCGGTCACCGTATCCATGTCCGAGGAGATGACCGGGATCTGCAGTTCCAGAGTCTTGGAGAGGCGGGTGACGAGATTCGTCTGCCTTGGCAAAACCTCGGAGTAGAGCGTGGCCAGCGAAATGTCGTCGTAAGTCAGGCCGACCGGGAGGTTGCTGCTGAAAAACGCTTCAGCGGGCAGATAATAATCTTCGATCCTGGGTGTCGCAGGTGCTTTCATGTGCTGAATCCATCAAAAGATTGTCTTTTCTCAAGTAGGAAATGACATGAGAGGGCATGAATTTGAAGGTCGCATACCGTTCCTATCGACGGGATTTCCTCCAACCACTGAGAACGGCGCACGGCCAGTGGAAGGTCCGCGAGGGTTTTATTCTGCGGCTGGAATCGGAAAGCGCGGTAGCTTACGGTGAGATTGCTCCCATCCCGGATTTCGGCACCGAGACCGTTGAACGGGCGGCGAATTTTTTGAAGCAGTGGGCGGCCGACCCGATTATCATGCCCTCCGGCCTGCCTTGTTGCACCTTCGCACTGACCACGGCGCTGCAACAGCTCAAACAGCCCGCGACATCCTGTGGGCGGGATTACCGGGTGGCCGGCTTGTTGCCGGCCGGTCCTGATGCGCTTGATGTGGCCAAGAAAAAACTGGCAGGTGGCTATACCACTCTGAAATGGAAGATCGCCGTGCATGAATTCGAGGCCGAACGAGAGATTTTGAGCGACCTGTTACAGCTGCTTCCCGAAAAAGCTTCCATCCGATTGGACGCCAATGGAGGTCTGGGACAAAAAGATCTGGAAAACTGGTTGGAGGTTTTGGGGCAGAATGACGACCAAATCGATTATCTCGAACAACCCCTGCCGGCGGGAGAGGAGCGGGCTATGGCGGAGCTGAGTAAAGCGTCGAACGTGCCCATCGCTTTGGACGAAAGTTTGAATATGCCCGGTCGCGAGCGGTGGTTGACGCCTGATGCCTGGAAAGGACCGCTGGTAATCAAGCCATTGCTGATGGGAAATGTTTCGCCTCTTCTTGAGCAACTCCGGCCTTTGGCCGGCCAGTTGGTCTTTTCCTCCGTTTTCGAGACGGGAATCGGTTTGTTTCAGGCGCTCGATTTGGCCGACAACTTACCGGATATAAAATACGCCATCGGATTTGATACCATCGCCGCTTTTGACGATGATTTATCTGGGCTTGTCCCCGGACCAATTTTCCCGGCTGGAGCGCGAGCTAAAATTGACCTGGAATCGATATGGAACCAACTGCCCCATTCAAGCTAGACGAGCTGCGTCGCGACTGGATCGGTGGTGTCTCCGGCGAAGCATTTTACCGCCGGGTTCAGGATGCTCGTGTAAGCCTGAAGGAAACCGACGGGCCGGTTGTCATCAATGAAGGGGAGCCGGTTGCCTTCGCGGTAAAGTTCTTTGCTGCCGCTTCGATAAGCCTCCCCATCGTATTGGTCAATCCGAAGTGGGGTGCCAAGGAACAGAGTGAATTCGATACCTTGATGGCCTCGGATGAACCGGAGCCCGGTTCCATTTCGATTCCCACCGGCGGGACGACCGGAGGGGTCAAGCTGGCTATCCACGATTGGAAGAGCTTATCCTCCGGTGCCCGTGCGGTGCAGGCTTTTCATGGGGGCGGGCCTGTCGACGCCTGCTGTGTGCTGCCGCTTCATCATGTGAGCGGACTGATGCAATTGGTACGAGCCTTCGTGTCCGGCGGGAGGATACGCTTCGAGGCAAGCGAGATCGAAGGGAGCTGCCTTTCGCTGGTGCCGACGCAACTCCAGCGAATGATGGAAGATGCGAATAGTATCCAAAAATTAAATAGATCTAAAGTTATATTTGTTGGTGGGGCAGGGATGCCTGAAGTTGTGGCTGAGAGGGCCCGTGAGCTGAAGCTGCCCGTGGTGCCGGTGTATGGGATGACGGAGACCGCGGCCATGATCGCGGCGGTTCCCAATGCAGACTTTCTCGCCGCTTCCGGTGCGGGTGCTGTTATGCTGGGGGATACGCAGGTCAGTATTGAGCCGTGTGGTTCGATTCGTGTGCGTACCAGCTCACTCTTCAAGGGCTATCTCGGCGGCGAGCGTGTCGATAAGGCAGAAGGCTTCCGCACCGGGGATGCCGGTTGGCTCGATGCGCATGGTCGCTTGCACCTTCAAGGGCGGATGGATCAGCTCATCAATACAGGAGGCGAGAAGGTGGACCCTGCCGAGGTGCAAGATGCGCTAATCGGGATCGAAGGCATCGCGGAAGCCAGGGTCCTGGGGGAACCGGACGAAGAGTGGGGCGAGATTGTGGTGGCTCATGTCAGGACCGGAGCAGAAGGAGCCGTGTTGGGCGAGTCCGATATTCTTGTCTCGCTGAAGAATAAGCTCAGCCCGTTCAAGGTGCCCAAGCGAATCATCTTTTATTAAATCACTTAGTGCTGGTGTGGTGTTTGACGACGCCGCTTCGTTCACGGGCTTCGATGCACTGGGTGCTCCCGGCGGCAAATCGACGGCAGACTTCCGGGCGTGTCGCATAGATACTGCAGAGCTGGTCCTGCAACAGGAATGCGCAACGCTGATGAAAGGGCAGGGGGTAAAGTTGGTAGACTTTATCTTTGGTCGCCAGGTGTGGTTCCAGTCGACGTGTTTCCGATTTGATTCTTATTTCCTGCTCGGCGTCTTCTGCGCTGGCAAAGATCGGGAAACAGCGGCAACAGGCGCCGCAATTCGTGCAATCATACTCACTGGTTTGAGCCATGCGTCAGGGCATCAGCTCAACGCCGAATTTTTTCCCGATCCAGACTGTTATCAGAAATGAAATGAAGGTTACGATGACCCCGACACCAAGCGTGAGCCAGAAGTTACAGCCTTTGCGCAGCATGATCGGCATCTGGGCAAACATCGGTAAAGTCGGTACGACGAACCAAAGGGTGTAATAGGCATGGTTCGCGATTTTTTCGACGCTTTGATTTTCGATGTATAGCCAGATCATGACCATTATGGTGACAAAAGGCAGTGCGGCGATCAGGGCGCCAATTTTTTCGGTGCGCTTCACAATCTCCGATACCAGAACGATGATGAAGGAGGTCACCAGAAACTTTGTGATGAGTAGTGCCATGTCGGTCAGTTTGCTAAAAGTGATGGCCTGTACAATCCAAGAATACGCGCAGCATAGTGAGCCACTGCATGCGTTGAGCGAAGGGTCTTATGCCAAACGCTCTGCTGAACCTTCGCCAAGGAAGCGGAACTCAATCTGGCAGCCTTTTAAAGCAGTCAGCTACCAAACACTGAGTAGCTCATCCGCCGCTTTGCGGCCGAGGTCCCGGGCGAGTCGCGGGATCGCGTTGAATTCCGATTGGATCAGGCCCTGCGTATTGGCAGCGCCGGCCCCTGCGTAGGGATCGTAGACGTAAGCCTTGGAGCGTGCCTGCACTCGGCGCTCCTGAAACAGGTATTCTCCGCTGCGCTGGTCGAAGAGATCGAGCTGCAATTGCAAGGTGAGGTCGAAATCCTGCGCAACTTCCGTATCATCCTGACTTCGGGTTGCGGCCCGACGGCTGTAGTCGGTCAAGGTTAACATTAATACGGCGTCCGCTTCGCTGCGGTTGGCGATCAACTTGACCCGTCCGTCACGGATCACCGCTTCACGAACCTCCGAGCTGACCAGTGCCTGCGCCTGAGGCGCGAAGCTATCGTTCTTAGCTGGCTGGATGAAAATGGTCTCAAAAGGGAGCTCGGCGGGATGCCCCAGCTTGTAGGACTTGCAGCCAACCGTGAAGCCCAGCGTCAGAAGGGTGAGCAGGGCGCATACTTTGTAGAGCATCTTATGTGGCGGAGCGATCATGCTGTGAAGAACGGCTCGTCTAGTCGATGAGGAGCAGGGAGCGCACGATTTGTGCGCCGGAGATAGGACGGACGCCGGCTTCAACATCTTCGATACGCGCCCGGGCTTCATCGGCAGCTTCGGATTCAGGTGCGATGGTGACCGTTTCGTTGTAGAATGTGAGTGCCGCCGTGTTGTTATTGCGGTAATAGTAAAAGAAGTCGCCTAACTTAAGGCGGCTTTCCGCGAGCAGATTCTGCATGGCGGCCAGATTGGCCTCAACATCGCCGACATAGTTGCTTTCCGAGAAGAGGATGAGAAAGTCTTCGTAATAGCTAATGGCCTGACGGGTCGCGCCCTGGTCATATTCCGGCCCCTTTACCAAACTGGAGTAAGTTTCCGCCATGTTGTAGTAGGCGTCCGGTGCGAGCATGCTTTGCGGGTAGTAGTTGATCAACCGGTCGAGTGCATCGATGGCGACATCGGGCTCGTCCTGTTTCTCGGCCACCAGTGCGATATTCATGAGAGCCAGTGGGGCGTAGTCGCTGTAAGGGCCGTTGCGAACGACGGTCTCGAATTGTCGAACTGCCTCATCGTATTGGCGAAACCCCGGAATGATCCAGAGGATGCGGCCCCGGGCACCTTCCATCAGCGCGGTCGCACACTCAAACTGGGCGCTGATGACTTGGTTGAATTGTTCAAACTCAGGATTCTCGGTAACAACTTCCTGGAGTGTTTCGAAAGCTTTCTTCCATTTGCCTTTGGTCATCAGAATCCGGGCCCGAAGGTAGCGTGCTTCGCCGGCTGCCTTGGTTGTGCCATAGCGTTTGATGACTTTTTTGAACCGACTGTGGGCGCGGCCGGTGTTTCCGCTTTCAAGCGCGGCTTTACCGCTTTCGACCAACGAAGATGCAGCGACTTCGTCCGCATTGCTGGCGACGTTAATGGCGAGGGCTTCCTCTTCGGCTTCACCATCGAACCAGTCGAAAGGATTGAGGCCCATCTGGGCAGTGAGTTGGCCTGCGCCAGCGAAGAGAAGAACAAACAAAAAGAAGGAGAGTCGTTGCATAAGCGTTATTACCATTTCACCAGAGAGGCGCCCCAGGTCAAGCCTGCCCCAAACGCCACCAGCAGAATCAGATCGCCGGATTTAATGCGCCCCTTCCGTACTGCTTCGTCGAGTGCGATGCCGACAGATGCGGCCGAGGTATTCCCATAGCGGTCGAGGTTGTTATGAAAATGATCCATTGAGATACCCATCCGCTTAGCGAGGCTCTCGATGATACGCATGTTGGCTTGGTGAGGAATGACAAGGTCAACATCCTTCGTCTCGTAACCGTGTTCCTCCAGAACCTGGAGGCTGGCCTGTTCCATGACTCGGACTGCCAGTTTGAAGATTTCCTTGCCGTTCATCTTCAGGAAATGTTGCCGCGCGTTGATTGAATCGCTTGATGCGGGAATCGCCGTGCCGCCACCGGGCTGGCAGAGAAGGTCCGGGTTTGAGCCGTCTGCCCCGCCCAGTGAGCCCAGTATACCGACATCAGGTTCATCACTCACACTGAGGACAGCGGCACTCGCCCCATCGCCAAAAAGGACGCAGGTGGTGCGATCTTCAAAATCAAGGATGGGACTGGTCTTCTCCGCTCCGATAATTAGGGCCTTCTTGTAGGGGCCGGCGCGCAGCATGGAGCTGGCAATATTCAGCGCATAGACATAGCCCGAGCAAGCGGCCTGTACGTCAAAGGCGGTTACTTTCCGGAGGCCGACCTTGTCTTGTACCAAACAGGCCGTGGAGGGGAAGGGCATGTCCGGCGTCATGGTAGCGACCACCACGAGGTCGATTTCCTCGCGCTCGATGCCGGCGGTGCCAATCGCTTTTTTAGCGGCTTCTGCAGCCATATAGCTGGTGGTTTCGTGATCCGCGGCGAAGCGTCGCTCACAGATTCCGGTGCGCGTGCGAATCCACTCGTCCGATGTCTCGACGATTTTTGCCATATCATCATTCGTCACGACTTTTTCCGGGACATAAGATCCGGTGCCGAGGAAGATAACAGATGAACTTTGGCTAGCCATGCGCTTTGCTTAGTTGGATTCCTGGGTAGAAGCTTCTTCAGTCTTGGGAGTCTGGACCAATCTGTTCGCTTGATTGATCTCTGCGTGGATTGTGTCGATCATATCGTGCTTCACCACCTGACTGGCGATTCGCAGCGCATTGGCAATGGCAATATAGTTGGAGGAACCGTGAGTCTTTAAAATGTTCCCCTTGATCCCGAGCAGGGGAGCGCCGGCGTGTTGATCCGGGCTCAGGCGGATTTTCATGTCGCGAAAGGCTGACTTGGAAAGGGCGGCCCCGATCATGCGCTTTGGGTTGCGCACCAGTTCTTCTTTGATCGTGCTGCCGACAAAGCCAAAGAGCGCTTCACTGGACTTCAGGACTACGTTGCCAACAAAACCGTCGCAAACGATCACGTCGACATTCCCGTCAAAGATCTGAAATCCTTCAATCGGTCCGGCGTAGTCGATGATGTCGTCCAGTTTTTGCATCATTGTGTGGGTTTTGTTGATCAGGCTGTTCCCTTTGCCCTCTTCTGTGCCGATCGTGAGCAGAGCCACTCTAGGTTTTTCGATGCCCAGTGCGGCTTTCGCGTAGTTGGACCCCAGCACTGCATTATGCAGGAGGTTGGTGGCGTCGGACTCGGGGTTGGCGCCGACATCAATCAGTACGCACGGTTTCTTACGGCTCGGAATGATGATGCCTAAAGCCGGCCGGTCCACCCCTTCCAGCGGTCTGAGGCGGAGGGTGCCCCCAGCCATCAGTGCGCCGGTGTTGCCGCAGCTGACCATGGCGTCGGCCTTGCCGTCTTTAACCAGCCCGATGGCCTGAAGCATGGAAGAGTCTTTTTTCTTCTTCAGCGCCTGGACCGGCTTCTCATGCATACCAATCACCTCGGCGGCATGATGGATTTGAATGGTCGAAGGATCGACGTGGAGCTTGCGGACCTTCAGCAGGCGCTCCAAAAGCCGGCCTTTGCCGACCAGTGTGAAATTACAGTCGAGCTTAAGTTCTTCCGTGGCATACAAAAGCCCACGAATAAATTCCGTGGGCCCGAGGTCGCCTCCCATGGTATCGACCGCGATGGTGCATCTGCCCGCGCGTGCGCCCATGTGGATAATTTCTGGCTTATGCGATGGTTACGCCAGCGGCTGATCTACAGTTCGACGTCCATGACCTGGCGGCCACGATACATGCCGTTGGCGGGGTTCACGCGGTGCGGGCGGAAGAGCGTGCCGTCCTGTGAGTCCTTAGCCAGTTGCGGCAGTTGAAATTGCACGGCACCGCGGCGTTTGCGGCTGCGTTGCTTGGATTGTTTGCGTTTTGGCTGTGCCATAAGATGTATCTCCTGTTGAAAAGTTAGTGCCCACGGGAATTGAGCAGAATTGGCGGATTAAAGAGCCTTTAGACGTCTCGTCAAGTAGCAATGCCGCGAAAATATCCGCCTTTTTTAGGCCATTTCGAGTACGGAAGCGACCAGCTTATTGATCCCGGCTTCCGCATCGGTGATCGACTGGGCCAGCATGTAGGCCGGTGTCGTGACGACGCGGTTCTCCTTGTCAGTGACAGCTTCGTCGACCGGGCAGTCGACGTGCTTGGCACCCTTGGCTTCGAGGGCGGCCGCTGTCTCGCGGTCGTTGCCAATGGTAAGCTGCACACCTTTTTCCCCGAGGGCCCGGGCCGCCAGGACCGGTGAAATACACATGAACCCGAGTGCCTTGCCTTCCGCGTGGGCATGATGGATGAGGTCGAGAACTTCCGGGTCGATGTCGTAGTCCGGTCCGTCGAAAGCATAGCTGGACAGGTTTTTAGCCACCCCAAAGCCACCGACAAAGATAATCGCGTCAAAGTCGCCGGACTGAATTGTATCCAGTGACTGGATATTACCCCGTGTGATGCGGGAAGCCTCGGTGATGACGCTGCGGTCCTCATCGACCATTTCCTCGCCAGTGATGTGGTTGATCACGTGTTTCTGGGCGATTTCCGGGGCGGCGCAGGTGACTTCGGCTTTCGCCCGGTCCAGTGCGAGCAGAGTGAGGACGGCCTCCTGAATTTCGGCGCCGTCGTAGGCGCCGCAACCTGAAAGAATGACAGCTACTTTTTTCATAATAGGTGCGTGTGTTGAAAGATTTGGGTGTTAAGCCCCGATAAATATGAACACGGCGAAGGCAAGGGCAATACGATACCACGCGAAAAGTGCCAGGCCGTGCTTGCTGAGGTATCCGACCAGCCATTTCACCGCGAGTGCCGCAGAGACGAAAGCCATGATACAGCCGAGCAGGACAGGGCCGATGTCGAGGGCGGCCAGCATCTGTTCGCCGTTGCTGACGAATTTATATCCGGAAGCGGCGGTCAATGTAATGAGGCCCAAGAGAAAACTAAACTCGGCGGCATGTTTTGGGGAGAGCCCTGCAAGGTAGCCGCCCACGATCGTCGCCATGGACCGGCTCGTGCCCGGCCACATCGCCAGGCATTGAATAAAGCCGATCATCAGGGATTGTTTTATCGAGAGTTCATGGAGTGCCGGACCATCCTCCGGGTCCACGGGAGCTTTCCGGCCGTGCTTACGCCAGCGCTCGACGCCAAGCATGACAAATGCGCCGACAAAGAGAGCGCCTGCGACCGCGTAGACGTTGTCGCCAAGATAGGATTCGATCCAATCGTCGAGCAGTAAGCCAATGAAAGCTGCCGGCAGAAATGCGGTGATTAAATTCACCGCCAGTCGTCTGCCGGTCGCGCTTCGCCCAATGCAGCCCAAGGCGATATTCAGAATCGTGCGCCAGTAGAGAATCACGACTGCAGCGATCGCACCCGCCTGAATCACGATAACGTAGGCGTAGGCCGCATCTCCCAGTGTGTAGGGGCGCAACTCTCCGGAAGCACCATCATCCACCATGATTGGCGTCCCGCTAGCATCATAGACCGGAGTATCCCCGTCCAGACCCAGTAATCGATTCGTCAGGATTAGATGGCCGGTGGAGGAGATGGGCAGATATTCGGTGATCCCCTCGACCAGCCCGAGAATGACGGCATCGAGGTGGCTCAGTTCAGCGGGGTCGCTATCACGCTCCTGACTTGCTTCGGCCAGCACCGGAAACGGCGATAGAAGAAGCAAAGCGAAAAGGATAGCTATTGAGGGGCGCATGGTGGCAAGCTAGACAGTGCCCTTAGCTGAAGGAAAGCCGAAAGTGATTATGCTTGTCGTGGCTTGCTTTAATCTTTGCCTACAAAAAAACTACCCAAATGGATCCACTGGAAAGAATAACTTCACTGGTCGCCGCCGGCCAAAACCTGCAACCTGATCAAGCTGCGGAAGCAGCGCGGCTTATGGCCGATGCCGAGATCGCTCAAGCCAAGAAGCAGGCCTTTCTGGTTGCCTTCGCTGCCAAGGGGGAAACCGCCGAAGAAGTGGCGGCCTTTGCCGGCGCTTTCCGGCAGATGGCGATCGATCCCGGGGTCGAGGCATGGGCCGACCGTGCCATCGATGTCTGCGGCACGGGTGGGGACGGTTCCAGCACCTTTAATATTTCAACAGCAGTCTCGCTGATCGTGGCGGCTGCCGGTGTGCCGGTTTTCAAGCACGGCAATCGTTCCATCACCTCAAAATGCGGCAGCGCCGACTTGCTGGAAGGTTTGGGCATACGGCTTGATCTTTCTCACGAGCAGCTGCGCCAATCCCTGGAAGAGCTTAATTTCTGCTTCTTTTTTGCACCGGCCTTTCATCCCGCGTTCAAGGAAATCATGCCGGTGCGCAAAGCGCTGGCTGCCGAGGGACAACGCAGTATCTTTAATTTACTCGGGCCGCTGATCAATCCCGGTCGTCCTGCCCATCAGCTATTGGGGGTGTATGCCCCGGAATGGGTCGAGCCGCTTGCCGGAGCTTTGGACGCGCTTGAACTTTCAGCCGGTCTGGTGGTCCACGGTCAGCCTGAAGCGGGCCGCGCGCTGGACGAACTCAGTTGTGCCGGGACAAACAAGATTGCCGGATTCGGCAAATTGTCGCAGCATTCCGGTGCGCTCAGCGCCAGCGACGCCGGTCTGCCGGAGTGCAGCTTTGCCGATCTGGCCGGGGGCGAGGTGGACGAGAATCTGGCGATTCTTCACTCACTGCTTTCGGGCGAAGGTGACCCCGTGCCGGCAGGCCTTCGAAACTCGATTCTGTTCAATGCCGGTGCCGCTCTCTGGGCTGCCGGTGAAGCTCCTGATTTGAAGGCGGGTGCCGAAGCGGCCTCGACACTCCTGGAGGAAGGCCGTGTGGCGCGCTGGCTAGAGAGCGCCCGGGAATTCAACGCGCAATTCGAATCCACGGATGGTTAAGTATTTCGGCACAGATGGCATCCGTGGTACCTGCGGTGACGCCCTGATTAACCCTGATTTTGCTTACCGCCTCGGTTCGGCGCTAGGGCATTATATTGCCCGGGATAAGCTGGACTTGCCGCTCAATGTGGTGATTGGCCGCGACACACGTTTGAGCGGCCCGGAGCTTTGCGATGCACTGATTCAGGGGCTGAATAAACACGGTGTTTATGTCCACGACGCGGGGATCGTTCCCACGCCTGCAGTGGCTCGTGCTGTTTTGCAGAAAAGCGCTGATCTGGGGATCGCCGTAACCGCCTCGCACAACCCGGCCACAGACAACGGCATCAAGCTCTTCAATGCCGAGGGCTGTAAATACGATGAAAGCTCCGAGCAGCAGATTGAAGCGCTGGTCGACGGCGAGCCTTCCGGTCCCGATGAACGGCCCCGTCCCGAAGCATACCCTATGGATGCGGCTGCGGAATATATTAACTACATTCGCTCCCTGATGAACCAGAATTGCCTTGGCGGTTGGAAAATCGTTCTTGATCTGGCGAACGGTTCGACCTGCGAGACCACGCCCGCCGCATTTCGTCGCTGGGGGGCCGAGCTCCACCTGATCGGGGACAATCCCGACGGTGAGAATATCAATGACGGCGTGGGTAGCGAGCACCCGGAACAGTTGGGCGCAAAGGTTCGCGAGGTCGGCGCCAACATCGGGATCGCTCATGATGGTGACGGGGACCGTCTCGTCGTTTGTGATGAAAAGGGTGAGCGACTTCCAGGCGAAGTGCTGCTGGCGCTTTTTGGAATTTATGCTCTGGGAAGCGGGGCTCTGGATGGTAAGACGCTAGTGACGACCGTGCACAGTAACCTTGGTCTCGATCATGCGGTACGCGATGCCGGCGGATCCGTCGAGCGCGTCGCTGTGGGGGACCGCAACGTGGCCCGCCGCATGCGGGAAATCGGTTCGAATATTGGTGGCGAATCCTCGGGGCATATTATCCTCTCGGATTTTGCAACGACCGGGGATGGGCTGCTTGCCGCCGTCAAACTGATCGACCTGATTTGTAAAACGGGCAAGCCTCTTTCGGAGTTGCGCAAGCAGGTGACGCTCTTCCCTCAAAAAACGCTAAATCTCAAGGTGATGGAAAAGCTTCCGCTCGACCAGCTCCGGCACCTTTCCGACGCCACGGCCGCGGCGGTCAAGCAATTTGGCGATGATGGGAGAGTCCTTGTCCGCTATTCCGGGACCGAGCCCAAGCTCCGACTCCTTGTGGAAGGTGCGGACGGGCAAGTCATTGCCCAGCAGATTCAGGCCCTTGAGTGTGCGGCCCGCAGAGATCTTGAGATAATTGATAGTTGACCGTTCCCCCATTATAGTCAGCTATTTAGCAAATTACACCATGGAAGAAGTTTACTTAAAAGACCTTGATTCACGCATTCAAAAGCAGGTGGAGAACGCCCGCAAAGCGATCGATAAGAACCCAGCCTATGCTGTAGATATTCTGGCAAACATTGTCAGCCGTCACCCGGGCTGCCTTGAGGCGAGGAAATTCCTCCGGCAGGCCCAGCAAAAAGCGGCTGGTGGTAAGACAAAAGGTTTGGGCAAATTTATCGGGAAAGTGACGAGCCTGCCCTTTGCCATGTCCGGCGGCTCTAAGCTAAAAAAGGATCCGGCCGCCGCTATGGAAACTGCCGAGCAGATGCTCGGGGCGAATCCGGCCAATCCGGCGGCGCACAAGATGTTGGGTGCCGCTGCCGAAGCGCTTGATTTGGAGGGCACGACAGCTTTTGCCTACGAGGAGCTTTACAAACTGGACCAAAGCAACACCGAGAGTGCCAAGCTTCTCATGTCCGCCTACATTCAGGCCGGCCGGTCGAAGGAGGCTATCGAAGTTGGCGATGCCGCTTACCGGGCCAATCCCGCTGACGATGAGGTGCAGGCCCTGATCAAGAAAGCCTCCGTGCAGCAAACCATGGAGAAGGGCAAGTGGGAAGAGGACAAGAGCTTCCGCGAAAAACTGAAGGACGAAGACGAGGCCCAGAAACTCGAACAAGCCTCCCGCGCCAAGACCGGCGAGTCAGGTCTCCGCTCGCTGATCGAAGAGGCCAAGAAAGCCGTCGAAGCTGAGCCCGAGAACATGAATAATTACCGCGATATCGCCAACAGCTATCGCAAGCTTGGTGAATACGACGATGCTCTGGAATGGGTCGGCAAAGCACGCCAGCTAGAAGCCGGCCGGGCGGATGCCAACCTGGAGCGACTCGTGGGTACACTGAAGCGCGAGAAGATGCAAAAGGCGATCGAAACCGCGGAGGAGGCCCTCGAAGCCAACCCCGAGGATGCCTCCATGAAGGCCGAACTGGAAAAACTTCGCGAAGAAGAACGCTCCTTCCGCCGCAAGCAGGCCGAAGAACTCGTCAATCGCTACCCCAACGAATTCAGCTACCGCTTCGAACTGGGCGAGCTGCTGTTTGAGGACGGTGATATGAACAAAGCCATCGAGAACCTGCAACTCGCTCTCCGTTCGCCTAAGGTGCGGATCAATGCGCTCATCCTGCTGGGTAAGTCTTACCTGAGCAAAGGCTTCCACGATATGGCGGCCGAGCAGCTGCAGACCGCTAAATCAGAGATTCCCGGCTTTAACGATCAGAAGAAGGATGTGCTCTACCAGTTGGGTACTGCTTACGAGCAACAAGGTGACATGGACAAAGCGATGAAAGAATTCAAAGCGCTTTACAGTGCCGATATCTCCTATCGCGACGTCGCCCAGAAGATCGACGAGTTCTACTCGAACAAGTAGGGTTCGAAGCGTTCGACCGAATCGATCTGGCTTGCCAGTTGATCGGCCACTAAGAGGTCGAGATCATCCGGGTGGATGGAAATGCGCAGCGCGCGCCCCTTCCACTTGGCGGCACGAGCTTGATTTGCATTCCAACAGCGAAGGAAAAATTGGCGGAATGTCGTATCTGCCTCGTAGCCGGTGAGCGGAAGCTTTTGGAAAGTCCGTTTTCTTTCCGCTTGGTGACCTTTCGGTATTGCTGATTGCTCTCCGGAGTGCGGCAACGAAGGCGCATCGCCCTCCAGATGGATCAGGCCCCTAGTGGTTTCGATCAGCCGGTAGGGTACTTGTGCGAGATCGTCTTTCGAGATGGGACCGAGAGCCCAGGCGGGGGGCACGTAAATGTCCGGAAGGGGGAGGGTGTTTTCGCCAAACCAGGCCCGGGAACGCTGCATTAGTTGAAGGATTCCCTTGGAATTGAGGTCAAGGTGCTCGGCCACATTGCGCGAGATCAGGGCGGCATGTATCCGGTGGTAGGCGTGCCTGGGTTTGGTTTCATGGTGCCAACCGTGGGCGGCGAGTTGGTAGCCTTGATGGGCCAGTTGCCGGAGACGATCGATCTGTTGTGGCTCCCAGGGGCGTCCGGGCACGACCAGTAGCGTGACCGGTGGTACGCCATGCGCTTTCAACCAATCGAGGATGCGCTCCACCCGATCCATGGTGTGGGGCATGACATCATGAATGGAGACAAGTGCTTTCATTTCACAAGAACTTCGAACACGGAACACGGAACGTTAAATTATGAATGGAGGTCACTTCGATGTTCGATGTTCGATGTTCGATGTTCGATGTTCGATGTTCGATGTTCGATCTGGTTAATCCTTCGCGTATTTCCCGAGCACATCGACCCATTGCCGGATAGTTTGATGGTTGAGTCCCTCGGCGGCGGCGCGGGCGGCATCGGCTTTTTCTTTCAACTGACTTTCAGGGAGAGCCAGAATATCACGAATGGCATCGATCAGCGGTCGCTCCTGGTCATAGGCGAAGAGGCCATCCTTAAGTTGAGGCCAGTCGTGGATGCCGGCGTTGGAGGAGACGAGGGCGGGCCGACCGCGTGCCATGGCTTCAAGGGCGACCGAGCCAAAGGTCTCGATCTTGGAGGGAAGCAGCAGGAGGCTGGATTGGTCGATGAGGCCAATGAGATCCTCACGGTTCATCCAACCGCAGAAGGTGACATTATTCAGCTTTGCTGCCGAGCTTTCCAATTCTTTGCGCAGGGGGCCGTCGCCACCGATGAGAAACTCAATGTGGGGAAGCTGGGCCGCAGCATCAATGATGCGGTCGACGTTCTTTTCCGGGGCAAGTCTGCCGGCAAAGCAAATGCGTTTTAATGTCTCCGGGTAGGGAGAGGGCGCTTTCTCCAGGAACATGGGTTGGATCGGAGTGCCCATAATTTCCACCGCCGGGGCGCCCAGGGCTTCGACATCATCCTGCAGATTTGAATTGTTCACCAGCACGGCGGCGCTGCGTTTACAGAGAAAGCGGTTGGCGTTGTTGAGGTAGCCATTGACGAACCACCTTGAGAGCGGCCGCCAATAGATGCGGGCCAGTTGCTCAAAGTCGGTGTGGAAGGCGGAGATAAAAGCCGCCTTATTTCGCTTGGCATGGTAGAGCCCCAGCATACCGAAGGGGCCGGGGGTAATGCTGACCACGATGTTGGGTTGAAGCTTCCGATAGGCCCGGCTGATGCGCGGGAGATTCGGTGTCACCAGGCGCTGGCTGGGGTCCCCGGGCATGGGCCAGGAAAGCAGCGGCGGGCGCTTCATGTCGAGCGGCTGAAAGACCTCTGCCGCTTCCACAAGCGGGCCGAGTTGAGCGAGGAGGTCGTGGTAGTAGGCACCGGTGCCATTGCGCTCGGAGAGTGAGTCCGAGAAAAAGGCGACACGGAGTGGGGCGGGAGCTGTGGCGTTTGCGGACAAAGGAGTTATTTTTAAAACCGTGAATGGACGTTTATCGGCGTTAATTTTTAATAGAAGCAGTAACGTAAGGTGACAGGATCTTCGAGTATTTTAACTTTGAGACCTCGGATGGTTGTCGACTCGTCTCAAACACTATTGAACGGGTATACTATTGAAACGAATATCAGCACAAACCGGTAGGTTCTGCTTCAAGGTCATTCACGTTCATTCACGGTTCAACTTTAATTTAGCCGCAGCTGTAAGTGGTTCGATTCGGACTACGGAGCATCGTTTCGTAGGGTGAGTTCATGCAACCTTCGATTTCTGTGGTATCGAGGGCAAAGTCCTTTGGGGCATGCCGGTGGGTACTGCGTGTTGCAGACTTTCCCCTCTCTAGTGGCGGAGAGGCCCTGAGGTCGAGCTGTGTCACAGCGGCTCGTATGATTTCCGCGGGTGCGGCCTTCATATCGGATTGTTCGATGAGTGCGACCTGCGATGGCTCGCTGGCTTCAACGAACCGGGCGAGTTGCCGGTAGCTGTGGGTGTAAATGTTGAGGAAGCTACGCGTGGTATGGGTGCCGTCGGGATCGGTGCCGAAAAAGCGACGAGCGGGTGCCAGGGAGCTGAGTTGCGAGCTGAGTGCCGAGCAGGGTTCACGGACACAGATGAGAAACCCGGCTCCGGGGAATATCGCCTGCAAAGCGCTGGCCCAGGTGGCAAAGGCGGCGTTCTTCGAGAGTAGCCGCTTTCCGGGGTGGCAGTAGAGATGCCGCTGCAGTGCGCGTTTGTAGACATCGAGTAGGCGTTGGCGCTCTTTTTCAGGCACTTCGTCAAGGCGGCTCAGGTCTCGCAGGCAGGACGAAAACGGAAAAGCGAGGAAGAGGATGAAGCAACCGCCAGCCGGCAGGAGACTGAGATAATCTTCCTCCGGAACGCTGAGGCCCACTTCATGAATATCGTTAAAATCGCCGGAGGCCGACCGGAGGATTTTTTGGATCAACTTATTGAGAGGGGCACCAAGGGTCCGGTCGACAGCTTTGAGTAGGCCGACGATCTTTCGCTCGGTGACGGATGGCGCCAGGATTGCCTCCCATGTGCTGAAAGAGGTGAATTGTGGGTCTTTTGCCAAGCTGCGGTGCAGGAAGGTTGTGCCGCTACGTGGGATACCCAGCACAAAAACCGGATCTTTGACCGCCACTTTGCGGTAACCGGGAAAGCATAGCTCATCGCAAAGAAAGCCGAACCAGTGCATAAGCTGAAGGAAAAGGAAGGCAGGGTAGAAGAGGAGCAGAAAGAGCAGGCGCCGCGCGTGCAAAGGTGCGCCATCGTGGCGCCCCGGCCAAATTGAGGCGATCCACCAACTGAGGTACCGGATCAGGCTCTGGAAAAAGAGGTGCATCGATCTGTTCTGAGAATGGAAGGCCGAAAAAAGGGAAAGGTCAGCAAAATGATTAACGGCAGAATAATGTGAGGCAAAACAATGGCCACTCTGCGGTATGTTACAGGCGCTGAGGTCGGAGAGGGGGGAACTCTATGATAAAAAAGTAAGCCGAACGATTCGGGCTGAAAATCATTCTGCTTCCTGTTAAAAACGGTGCTCAATTATCGAAGACCATTTTCTTGGAAAAGAAGAAGTTGAAGCACATGCCAAACATGCCGCCGATCCAGACGGCGACAAAGGGCAGCGTGCCGGAGGCACTGGCCTGGCCGCCGAGTTTCTGACCGATGATCAGTGTAAGGGTAAAAACCCCGTAATTGATTGCGCCGCCCACCGCGTGCACGCTGTAGTGCCGGACCAGTGAGTGCCAGAGCGCGCGGCCGGTCTCAAGGTGGTGGAAGGTGAAATAGCGATTCAAAATGTAGCCCACCGTCATCGAAGCGAAAAAGGAGGGGATGCGTGCGAGATAGATATTCAGCCCCAAAGTGTTGAGCAGGTAGAGCAGCCCGATGTCCACCAGCGAAATGGTGACACCGACTCCGGCAAAGCGGATAAACATCCCGCGGTTGCTTTCGGAGCGGTGAATTCTGCCGAGGAGTTTACGCATGGTTGGTTTGAGCGATCAAGCCGTGGCGACATGGGCGGGTCAAACGAGAAAAGGAGCGGTGCTCGGGCGTCGGGAAGTTATTTCGTAGAGCAGGCGTCCCGCCTGTATTACAGTTCTTCTGTCTGAACCTTGCGCAGCAGCTTGGCCTCGGCGACGAAAGGGCCAAAGGGCAGCAGGCTGGCCACAAAGAGCCAGGCCGTGGTCTTCCAGTGCCACTTGTAGTCAACCTGGCCGAGCACGGCGAGTCCGATGTAGGCCATCCAGAGCAGACCGTGGGCCATGCCGACGGCACGGACGGCTTCCGGCCAGCCCCAGATATACTTCAGCGGCATGGCGACGCAAAGCAGGAGGAGGTAGGAAACCGCCTCCCAACTGCCCACGGAGCGGAGCCGGTTCAGGGAGTTGTTAAAATGGAGCCACATCCTAACTTCCCGGTTTAACCGCTTTGGTGCCCTGGAGTTCGGGTGGCAGATTATCAACCTCGTAGGTGGGGAAGCTGAGCTCTGCCAGACTGTGGTGAGGGATGTCAAAGCTGGTCGCCCCGTTACTGCGGTCAACAATCACGCCGACAGCGACGGGATCGGCCCCGTGCTCGCGGCATTTGGCGATCGCTTCAACCACCCGGCCGCCGCGGGTAATGACGTCCTCGATGATGAGAACTTTCTCGCCCGGCTCGAATTTGAAGTTGCGGCGAAGCTCGAGTTTGTCGTCGACCTTTTCCAGAAAGAGAAAGCGCAGCCCGAGTTGGCGGGCGACTTCCTGGCCGATGACCAGACCGCCCATGGCGGGTCCGACCACGGTTGTGGCTCCGTAGTCCTTGAGCATCGGGAGCATGATCTCCGCCAGCCGGGTGACCTTGTCCATATATTGGCACACCTGGGCGCATTGAAAGAAGTGCGCGCTGTGCAAGCCGGAGCGGAGAAGGAAATGGCCCTCAAGCAGGGCGCCGCTATCACGGAAAATTTGAATTACTTCGTCGTTTTCAGAACTCATGCGGCGCAGAGTGATGGGAATTCTCTCCGTGACAAGCTTCCAGCTTGCCGAACTTGCCCGGAGCGATTCGTGGGGTGGGCGGACTGGAAGCCTTTGGCTTAGCAATTAGGGTTGGACGACAAGCTGGAAGCTTGTCACTACGATGTCATGCTCAAGTTGCTGCATCGCCACATACTCAAAGAGATCCTTGTTTCCACGGGATTGGCGATGGGCTTGTTCGTGTTCGTCCTGTTGATGGGCAACGCCATTCGCGACATTGCTGAGTTGGTTGCGGCCGGAAAGTTGGGCCCGATGGTCTTTTTTCAGTTGATTGGGCTGTTGATCCCTTATGTGGCGGCCTATGCGCTGCCGCTCGGGATGCTGACCGGCACTTTGATGGCACTGGGCCGGCTTTCCTCCCAGCAGGAGATTACCGCGATGAAATCGGCGGGAGTGAGTCTCTATCAAGTCGCTACGCCGGTCTTTCTGATCTCCTTCGTCGGGATGGTGGCCGGGATTCTGGTGAATCTGCACTTTGCGCCCCAGTCACGGGTCGCCTATAAGCAATTGATGGCTACGGCGGTCACGCAAAACCCGGTCGGCTTTATTGAGGAGAAGCGATTCATTCATGAATTCCCCGGTTACGTGATCTATATGGGTGGTCGTGACGGTGCCGTGATGAAGGACTTTTGGATCTGGGAGCTGGATAAAGAGAATCGGGTAAAACTCTTTCTCCGGGCCGCCGAGGGGGCGGTGGATTTCGATAAGGAAAGCAACGAGTTGGTGCTCACCCTGCGCAACGGCACTGCCGAACAGCGGGACGAGACCAACCCCGAGGCACTGGATGCCTCGCCCGACAAGTCGCTTTATTTCGGAGAGTTGCCCATCGCGCTGCCCTTGGATCAGATTTTCGGCGAACGCCGCGACAAGAGGATACGGACCAAATACATGAACTTTGCCCAGCTCATGGAGCGGCGAAGTGAGGCCATGGAAGGGGAGTTGGGATCAGCGGGCGAAATTTCCGAGGACCGGATGGAAATCCAGATGCACCTGCAGAAGAACTTTGCGATGGCGTTTTCGGTGTTTTCCCTGGCCGTCTTTGGCGTGCCGTTGGCGATACGCATTGGACGGCGTGAGAGTTATGCCAATCTGGGTATCGCTCTGGTGATCGCGATGTCCTACTATTTTCTCATGATTATGGTCAGTTGGCTGGAGGAGAATCCGGCCATGCGGCCTGACTTGCTAATCTGGTTGCCCAATATCATATTCCAGTCGGTCGGGTTTTGGATGCTCTACCGCGCGGGGCGGCACTAGGCCGCTTGATTATCTGCTGTGAAGCTTGTTGAGATTACAGAGCCGCCTTCTTTAAACACTTTGATCCGCCGATTTGGCTCGAGGCGTCTGCCGTTCGTTCTCGAAAGTTCACAATCGAACGACGGACTGGGGGAGTGGAGCTTTTTTGGAGCAGAGCCTTTTGACGTTGTGGTCGGTCGGGCGCTTTCCGAACTCCGAGAGGTCATGCGCCCATGGCGGATGTCGAATGACACGGAAATTCCCTTCATCGGAGGCGCGGTTGGTTATTTGGCCTACGACTATGGCCGCCGGATTGAATCGATCCCGAATGCGGCTCTCGACGATCGCGGCATTCCGGACATGTACTTCGGGATCTACGACGGCGTGGCGGCCTATCATCATAAGAGCGGAAAACTCTACCTGATCGCGCATGGCTTCAAGGAGCCGGCCAAAGATATTATCAAGCGGTTGCGTGGGTGGATTGAGGGGCCATTCGAGGCGGAGGTGAAGCCGATGTCACTAGGACCCTGGGAATGGAACCTGTCCAAGGATGAGTTTGCCCGTGCCGTCGAACGCGTGCGTGAGTATATCGCGAGCGGCGATGTTTATCAGGTGAACCTCTCACGCCGTGCTCGCTGTGCATTTACCGGCCAGGGGCTGGACCTTTATGCCGCATTGCGCGAAGGGAACCCTGCGCCATACTCGGCCTATCTTTCGAGCGGAGAGTTTGAGTTTATTTCCACCTCGCCGGAACAGTTTCTGCAAAAGAAGGGTAGTCAGCTCGTGACACGTCCGATCAAAGGCACCCGACCGCGTAGCGGCGACCCCGAGAAAGACCTGATCAGTGAGGAAGAGCTAAGGGCTTCGCGGAAAGACCGGGCGGAGTTGCTAATGATTGTCGATTTGGAGCGAAACGATCTGGGACGGGTGGCGGAATTTGGCTCTGTTCACGTCGAAGGCTTATTTCAACTCGAGCATTATCGAAGCGTGATTCATCAAACCGCTCAGGTTAAGGCGAAGCTCGCCGAAGGCGAAGATGTTTACCGTGCTTTGACGGCGCTCTTCCCGGGTGGATCGATCACGGGGGCGCCCAAGGTTCGAGCCATGGAGATCATTGAAGAGCTGGAGCCGACCCGGCGCGGCGCCTACTGCGGCTCGGTCGGCTACATCGGATTCAACGAAGACGCCGAATTCAATATCGCGATTCGAAGTCTGCATCTCAAGGCAGGCCGACTTGATTATCAGGTAGGTGGAGGCATTGTCTGGGATTCCGAAGCGGAAAGTGAATATCAGGAGACGGTTGATAAAGGCCGCGCCATCTGCGAAACCCTGGACAGAATATGTCAGCCATAAAAATAATATTTCCGGGCGAGTTGCTTGCCTTGAATCCCGAGTCTTCGCTCTTCGCTCATGGGTTTGGCCTTTTCGAGACGATTCGTTTGCGGGCCGGCTATCTCGAACTATGGGATGGGCATTGGCAGCGGCTGACTTCTTCGGCGCGTGAGTTGGGCATCGCCTGCCCGTATGATAATGCGGATGTGCTACAGGCAGTTCGACGACTTGCGGCCAAGCTACCTATCGACTCGATTGTTAAGCTTTCACTTTTCAAAGAAGGGCAGGGTGCCAAATTGGCGGTCTATTCCCGCCCGGTGAATCCACCACCCGAGAGCGTTGGGCTTGTGATGGAGGGGGCATCGCCCATCAACGAGTATTCGCCACTTGCCGGTCATAAGACGCACAATTACCTCGAAAATTTGCTCGTTTTGGAAGCGGCAAGGGAGGCGGGCTGCTTCGATTGTTTACGCCTGAACACGAAAGGTGAGATCGCAGAAGGAGCGATCTCAAATCTCTTTTTCTTACGTGACGGCCGATTGCATACCCCCAGTCGGCAGAGCGGATTGCTTCCGGGAGTTGTGCGGCAGGAGCTTGTTCAGGGGCTCGATGTGCAGGAGGGCAGTTATCAGCTCTCCGATTTGAGATCCGCCGATGCGGTCTTTCTGACAAATTCCTCCATCGGGCTCCAACCGGTCGACTGGCTGCTGTCCCGCGGCGAGCAATTCGAGCTCTCCAGCCGTACGGATGGCCACTATCAGCGTATGTTTGAATGGCTCACGGACCGTATTTCCGCTACATCTGTCAAGATTTAGGCAAAAAACACTTTACACGCTCCGGCTTTTCTGGCTCTTTCCCGACTTTTCTCGAAATTTCACACACACACTTTACATGGGTAACCTAAAGAAAAAGCGCCGTCTGAAGATGAACAAGCACAAGCGTCGTAAGCGCTTGAAGTCAAATCGTCACAAGAAGCGCACTTGGTAAGCGCCTTCCCGAGGCTGCCAAGCATACGCTATTTCAACAACGGCTCTCCGATTCAGGAGAGCCGTTTTTCGTGTTTCGGCAGGATTTTTTCCGTGATTCAGATGTGCCAGATAGGGATCTCGCGGCACGCCACAGCGTGTCTTATGTCTGACACCAGTTCGCAGCAGATTTGAACGCTCCCCATTTCCTCTGCGTGGCTTGGGCTGTGAAATCACTTGCGCCCCTATCGGATTCCGAAGGCTATTCAACCAGGGTATAACCGGGTTTTTTTGGTATTTTGCAGGTAACGTTTTGAGGCGAACAGGCCCAGTTTCGGGTCCTGAATTTCCGTCAGGGGATCTGGAATGATTGGGCTACAGGATACGAGGGTATATCGTATGCCATATTCGCTGACGCGCAGCCCGGGGCGGGTCGCAAGGCAAGTGTTTGAGGCTACGACGAACTTTCGTTTCACTGTGCTGGTGCTTTAGAAGTGGGCCGGGGCGGATTTAAGGGTGTATCGGGCTCTCTAATACAGGCTAATTCTATCTTTCCTGAGCCTTCAGTTGTACGCGCGAATGATATCGAGTGAAAGGGCGCTCTAAGTAGTATTACGTAGAGCGTTATTTGGGGGCCTTGATTTATCGCCCTGGTGTTTCGCCTTACGGAGTTGTAAATATATTTTAATACGTTCTCTACAGCATCTGGCGGGGCTTTTTATCCTTGCGGCAGGCCGATTTGAGGCAGATTCTTGTCAGGGTTACGTCAAAGCCATCCTAACAACCCTAACTACTTGCATCGCTCTATCGCTACCTCTCTGGATACGCTGCATAATCCGACGTTCTACGTATGCTGAAACCCAAGACTAAAGGTCTATTTGTTGATATCTCGGAATATTCAATTCTCGCGGCGAGAACATCCGGATACAAGTTACCCATGGTGATCGAGGAAATTGCCGAGTTTCCTCTAAAACCAGATCAGGACACGAAAGAAATCGAAGAGTTCTTTCACGGCTTGGTCGACTACCGGGGCGCAGGCTATTATGTATCGCGCTGCGGGGTTTATCCGGAAGGGCGCTTTGTTCGTTACTACGAAGCGGAGTCGGCCAATAAAGTTAAGGATGCGGCCTTCCTGACAAATACCCTGAAGACGGAGTTCAATATCGACTCGGAGACGAACAATATCGCGATCCTGGACGCCCGTGACGGTTCCGACTTTGATCTCGAGAAAGGGGGGACCCGGCGATTGGTCTTCTGCGGTGCGCCGAACGAGTCTTTTCAGTCCGAGCAGGACCGCTTGCTGGAGTATGGCGTGTATCCGGAGCGTCTTGAACTCTCCACCATTTCAACGCTGGGCGGAGTGAGTGATTACGCCCGGTTCAATAACATTACTTCGCCGATACTCTGTTTTGAGCTCACTGCCAAGAGCGCCAACATCTTCATTGTGAACCGCGGTCAGGTCGATGTGGCCCGGCCGGTTCCGTTTGGCCTAGACAGTATCTACCCGCTCTTGCAGCGCGAACTGGGATTGAAAGACGAAGAATCCGCGAAAAAGTTGTTTTACTCCAACACTTTCGATTTTGCCGAGATGGGGCCCAAGCTTCTGCGCCGTATGACAAAAGAGCTTCAGGCGACGACCGGATTTTACGAGGTGCAGACCGGCCTGACCATACGCCATGTTTATCTGAGCGTTCTGCCGAAAAATTTGAGTTGGGTGTCAAAAACGGTATCCGACTCCCTCGCTCTGGAAATCTTACAGCCTCAGATTGAAGGCTGGCTGGAAAGTCTGAATATCAAGATTGGCGATGGCGTGGAGGTTATGAATCTGGGTGCCCGCTGGATGGGTTTGTTCAGCCTGATGGGCGAATTTCACTTGAGAGAGGAGGTTGGCAGTGAGTAGGGCTAACAAAAATGTTCAGCCGTATTGGCGGCCGAATTTCGTGAACGCGTCGGAGCTACCGGACATCAAAGTCATCCGTACCGACTTTATTATTAATTTTATCGCTGTCGTGCTGATGCTGCTGGTCGGGTTTTATGTATTGCAGCGTGAATATCGCTCATACGCTCTCAGTAAAACCATTTCGGACATGGAGCAGCGCATCCGCGTGGCCGATGCCGACGATGCTGCCAGCCTCAAGCTGAGCCGGGAGTTTCGAGATTTAGCTGCGAATGTTGCCGAAATGGAGAAATTCTACGCTACTCCGGTTGTGGCGCACGAATTCCTCACACAGATCACTATGATGCGACCGGAGGAACTTATTTACCGGCAACTCTCCTTGGTTGAATCGATTGAAAAAGTGGACAACAAACAGGTTGTCACGTATCAGATTAATATTTCGGGGGATGTACGTTCCTTGACCGTTCTGGACGAATTCAAAGGAGAACTTTCGGAATGGGACCTGCTGAATGCCGAAGGATACGGGCTGAGTATTGATGAAGCCCTACAGGGTCGTGATGCAGACACCGGGATCTTCCCATACACTCTGGGAATTACATTAAAGCCTCAAAAGAGCAAACCTGCTGACGATGGCGAAGGAGGTGATGCATGAATTTCTCCGTTATAACCGATAAACTAAAACAATATCCACTTGCGGTCATTTGCGCTGTTCTGATCGTCGTTTGTGCGGTTGTCATATTTATGCGCGGAGGTGTTGCATCCGAGCTATCAATCAAGGAGTCGGATCTGAATTCCCGCATTAGGACAATCGACCAGAATCTCAAAAACTCCAAAAACCTGGAGCAAGATACCGAGGACCTTAAGGTTGTCGTCGATAAAATGAACTCCCTGCTGTTTGATCGCTACGAACGCGCGATCAATATAAGTTTCTTCTACGAATTCGAGGATAAGGCGGATGTTGTGATATCGAACATTAGCCAGCTCCCTGCGCCCGACCCTATTTACGCGGAGAAAGGTCCGCGCAAACTGGATCTGCATTCAACTCTGGTATATAACATCACCCTGAGCGGTTCTTTTTCCAACGTCCTTCGGTTCTTCTATGAGCTCGATCGGGCCGAACCGCTGATACGCGTGGCCGACTTTCAGGTGAGCCGCAACAAACTCGAAGAAGTGGATGCGCGACTGCGCGTACTCGTCATGGCAGAGAAAGATTAGATCGGAGCTACTATGAAATTTAAACGGATTCATTTACTTCATTGTGCGGTGGCTGCGGCCCTGTTGCAAAGTTCGCTGTATGCTTTTGAGCCCGAGATCAAGCTAACCGGGCGAAAGGATCTTGTACTGGGGATCGATAGCCGCGAAAAAGTTTTGGAGCTCGGGGTTACTTATCTGGCGGATAAAAAAGACGACTACGTCTCAAAAATTGAGTCTCTGGAAGAGCCTTTTGCATTTAGGGATGCTGCACCTGAAAATCCTGTCGCGAATAACAACAGGGAGACCAGGGAAACCGTTGAGCCTGAAAAGGTGAATTATGACGACGCGTCGGTTCTTAACGTATCCGCGGCCAGTTTTGCCAGGAAAGTAAGAGGCTCGATTGCCCGGGGTGACACCAGTTACCTTCAACTGGAAGGCGGTACCTTACTCAAACCCGGTACGAGCTTCCCAGTCCGCATTCCTCAGGCGCAGGGTCAAACTTTCAAACTAACCATCACCGAGATCACGTCCGAGGGCTACACATTGCAAATCGGCGAAGCGACGAAACAACTCAGTTTCAATAATAATTCACAATCGAATTCCATTCAGTTCTCAAACTAACAAGACAGCTCTAAATAACTCTCCCCCTAAACCCGCAGAATCTCACGTCCTATGAAAAAGCACACACGACCACTTATATTCCTATCTACATTCCTTGCTATGTGGGTGCAGGTAGCGGCTCAAAATGCCGGAGAAATCGACCTTTCTGACGTTGTCGTCGTCGAAGATACGCAACCCGATGCAACTAGTGCGGAAGTGTCCGAAGAACCTGCCACGGTAGTTGAAATTCCCGACGAGGAGATCGAAGGGGCGAGCATTGATGTCGAGGCACCCGTTATTCCTGAGGCGACAGAGGAGCTGTCTGGGGAGACGGAAGTTGTCTTGGAAATTCCCGGCCAGGATGACCAGACTCCCGGCGAGGCGACGATGGCAAGCGAGGAAACAATCTCGGTGGATTTTCCGGACGAAGATGTACGCACCATCCTGCGTAACGTCGCGGACCTGTTTGATCTGAACCTCGTTATTCCGGACACCCTTCAGGGGCGGACCTCAGTCAAGCTTCGTAATATTACTTGGCGTCAGGTGTTCGAGGTGGTGCTTGATCCGCTTGGGTTCACTTATGTAGAGGACCGAAATATCATTCGAATCAAGAGTATCGAGGAGTTGACGACCGAGCCGGTGGACACCCGCGTATTTGTGGTGAATTTTGCCCGGGCCGAAGAAATTCAAGGGTCGATTGCTCCGCTCGTTGACGCGGCGGCCGGTGGTCAGATCAAGGTGGATAAGCGCAGTAATGCGCTCGTTATCACGGAGCGTCCCTCCCGTATGAACAAAATACAGGAAATTATTGAGCGTCTCGATAAGCCCAACCAGCAGGTCATGATCGAGTCCAAGTTTATCGAGGTGACCAACTCGGACACCAAGAATGTCGGGGTGAACTGGGCTTTCTTACAGGGCTATTCTGCTTCGGCCGGCCCGTTTGACCGTAATTGGTCACGTGAACGCAGTCAGACCACGAATACAGATTCGGGAGTGGTGGATGATGAGAGCTTCACTACGGCTGGTGGCCCGACTGAGGAGCAATCCACAACATTTGCTGAAGATGTAGCCAAGGTCGCATCCACATCACGTTTGGATACGGCTGTATTCTCCGCATCCGAATTTAACGTCGTGATCTCTGCGCTGAACGAGAACAACGATTCTGAATTGGTTTCCAATCCCACGGTGGTGACGATGGATAATACCGAGGCTTCGATTGAGATCGTGACCGAAGTCCCGCAGGTTGAGTTCGAATTCAACGAAGAAACCGGCACCACCCGGGCCGTCGGCCTCGCGGAACCGCTTAAGTTTGGTACGGAGATTCTGGTAACACCGCAGGTCAACGCGGCAGGTTTCATTAATCTGAAAATAACGCCCGAGGTTTCCAACCAAATCGGAATTCAGGAAACCGATTTCGGCGAACAGCCGATTCTTTCCACGAGAAAGGCCACCACCAATGTCATGATCAAGGATGGTTACACCCTTGCACTTGGTGGCCTGACTCAGAATGAAAATACAAAGAGTGGAACCAAGGTGCCTGTGTTGGGTGACCTTCCGGGCGTGGGCCGTTTGTTCAGAAGTGATTCGGATGAATTAACGCAGAGAAACCTGATCATTTTCATCACGGCAAGAACGCTCAATCCGGACGGCAGCACTTATCGCGATATTGTCGACCCGCGTAAGCTCGATGAGATGGGAATTTCACCTGCAGACCTGCCGGGTTACAAAGTGCCGGAAGGACAGAAAGAGCTTCTCCAGCAGCTTGAAGAATATCGCATCGAAAAGCAGGCAAGCGAAGCCAGGGAAGACGCTCAAGCCCGAATCAAGCGAATCGAATACGCCAAAGAACAAGCCGAGAAAGAGCGTGCCAGTGAACAACGCTAAGCCCGGCACGAATCACAACTAACCAAAGACAGCTATGAAAATTTCTTCAGCTTTAGGCCGGACAATTGGCAGGTTGGGTGTGGTCTCCCACTGTCTGATGGCCGCATTTCTATTTGCCGCTCCCACGAGTCAACTCAGCGCTCAGGAGTATCGGATTTCCACCGGTGATGATTACGGGGCCGTGATTGATGCCGAAGGCAATCTTTTTGTCTGGGGGGCGATCACCGGAGGCAGCGGGGTTCTCCAGCAAATACCCGGTACCTGGCGTGAAGTCAGTGTCAGCCGTACGCCGGCTGCCAATGCGCATATTCTATTGATCGCTTCGGACGGTTCACTTTGGTCCTTCGGTAATAATGACCGGGGGCAACTCGGGGCCGGCGACCAGATAAGCCGTGAGGAGCCGGTTCAGATCAGCCCAGCCTCAACATGGGCCGAAGTCGCAGCGGGGGCTCAACACTCATTGGCACGAGACAATCTGGGCAGGGTTTTTGCCTGGGGCGATAATAGCTTTGCTCAACTGAACCGTCCTGCAATTTCTAATAACCCTGAACAAGATTTTATTGCTTCGGTTCCTGCAAATCCAATCGATCCGAATGTCTACATCTCGATCGCAACTGGTAACGCTCACAACCATGCGATTCGTGCTGATGGAACGCTTTGGGCATGGGGGAGTGGAGGATCCGAAACAAACTCAGGGCCTGAACTTGGTATTCTCGTTGATGGCAGTTACCCGAAAGGACCCGTGTTTCTCACGCAAGTTGGCAACGGGACAAATTGGACGAAACTCTTCGGTGGGTATCGTGCTACGTTTGCGCTTCGCGATACTTCGAGTGAGAGTGGACAGCTTTGGGTTTGGGGCACTGGGGGAAATCTCGGTGGTAGCGACTCGATTATTGAAACCCCGAGGCGTGTCGGGACACAAGCAAATTGGAGCTACGTTTCGCACAGTACTTCTCTTGGTGATGGCAGGCAGCACGCATTAGCGCTTAAGACGGATGGAACTCTATACGGATGGGGATCAAATTACCCTGACGGTCAACTGGGTCTACCGCATTACGACGGGAATGGCCGCTTTATTTTCGATAATACGCGACGAGTCACTCCGACCCTTCTCGAAGCACCCGATGTCTTCCTCGCTGTGGGTGCGGGCGACGGGTTTTCCGCTTTAATTGATGCCGATGGATTCATGCAAACGGCAGGCCGCAACGACGCTGGTCAGCTTGCCAACGGTTCGATCGACAGTACTCCGGAAACCGGGCAGGACTTCTTTGATAATTCCAGTCTGGGTGTGGCGGATCTGGTTGCTCTTTCCGTAACAGTCAATACGCCGCTCGTGGATGTTGTCGCCGGAGAAACGATCAGTGTCTCCTTCGAAATTCAAAATGCAGGTACGGGTCCGATTGCCGAGCCTTTCGACTTGGAAGCCCGCTTGAATACTTTTGGAACATTTGGCGGCGAAACGCTTACTTTTCCTCTTGGGCTGACCAGCTTTGAGGTTAATGACGACTTCGCCCCGGGGCAGTCCCGCAGTATCGATGTCGAGATTGAGCTTCCCGGGAATATTACGCAGGGCACTTACTTTATTGTGATGCGGGCGGATTCCGGTAACGCTATCATCGAGAATTCCGAAACCAACAACGATGCGGCAACAGGTACGAGCTTCAGCTTCCTGCCGGATCTTGTTGTTCCCGAAGGCCCTCCCAATGGATTACAGATCACCAGTGGTAGTGTCTATGACCCCGCCGACACCTTAGACATCGACCTGCAGATTGAAAATCTGGGCAACGGCACCTTGCCCTCGGGCAGCACCTTTGACGTGCGAGTGTTTCTCTCTCCCGACCGCAGTACGAGCAATTCCGGTATCGTCGAATTCAACATTGAAGATCCGATTGTTTTGGCAAGCGACTTGGAAGCCGATCCCTCGCTTAATTCAACCGTTACCGTACCTTTTAATCTGGTCGTACCTCCCATGCCCCCGGGCTCCTACTTCGTGGGCGTTGAGTTGGACATCAACGATGATATTGCCGAGCAGCCCGAACTTCTGGATGATAACAATGTGGTCGTTCAAGTCGACGGTGAGACCAATAACGCCGCTTTCAGTGACGGCTTGATCACCATTTCCGGTCTGACAATCGCAGAAGGGGTCGATCAGGACGGCACCCTGACCTTTGACACCGATGGTGACGGCGAATGGTTCGGACAGAATTCTTTCTTCAATAACGACGGAGACGCCGCACAAAGCCCCGGCTTGGACGCTGGGGAATGGGCTTCCTTCAGCACGTCATTTGCGACGCCGGTCGCCATCAGTTTTGACTGGAGCGCCAATACCAGCAGCCAGGACAACCGCTTGGAATTCCGGGTCGTCAACGGAACAACGGGCGGAAACAATAATTCCATCTCCGGAAATACCGATGGCTGGATCGAAAATGTGACGCGTGTTATTCCCTCGGGTGCTCAAGCCGAATGGGTGTATTTTCAGGATGCCGGGGGTATCGGAGATACTGTCTTCGTGGACAACCTGCAATTTACCGAGATCACCGAGCCGGATCTTGTGATCGACGACATCTATTTGCCCAGTGATGCAGGGGCCAGTTACGTGCTTCAGCGTGACCGGCTCGACCTGACGATCAACAGCCGGAACCAAGGCACTTCGACCGCCGGCGAAGATTATGTCATCTCGATCTACCTGTCGCCTGACCCTGTCTTTGATGAACCGGATGCAGATCCACTCACCCCGGACGATATTCTGATTCGCGAGGAAATTGTGACAGAAGTGATTGAAGGAGGCGAGCCAGCTGTGAACCTTACTTCGGTGAGGCTGGATACGACAATCGATCCCGGCTTTTATTACGTGATCGGGTTCATCGATTCCGGAGATACTGTTACAGAATTTACCGGTCTGGTAGGCGGTGTTCCCTTCCCCGGTGAGGAGAACAATGTCTTTGTGACCGATACCGCCCTTGTGGAAATTGTCGCCTTGCCGGACATTCAAGTGGATAGCCTGAATACAACTCCGAGTTTCTACTTTATCAATGATCCGGCAACCGGTTACCTCGAGGCGAACAGCCTGCCGTTTAATTTCACCTTATCGAACCAGGGCTTAGCTGCGGTGAATGATCCGTTCCTGGTCCAGGCACTATTCTCTCGTGACCAGGTGCTTGATCCGGGCAGCGATTACTCCTTCCTGGAGTATGAGTACAGCAGCGGCCTGGGCAGTGTGACCTCCACTTTGAACACCCGTAATGTCAGCCCGGATGATGCTGATTTTCGCCAAAATATTGTTGATGCCGGTATAATTGGTGAACGCTTGTTCTTTGGCGTCCTGGCCGACAGTGGTGATGCCATCGCTGAGTTGTACGAGAACAACAACAGCTCGCCACCGATTAATAATAATCTGATCCTGAGCGAATTTACCTTGCAGGATGCTCTGGATGTCAGTGATACCACGGTGAGTGAACTGAACATTACTTTCACGAATGATCAGCAGGCACCTTACGATAACTCCTATGTGCCGTGGGTCGGACAATCCAGCAACACGTTCGACGCATTCGATGCCGCTGCCAGTGTCAGGGTCGGAGATAGCGAAACGTCGAGATTCAGCGTAAGCCTCGAACCTGATGTACCGGTCCGTGTCTCCTTCTGGTGGAAAGTCAGTTCCGAGGATGATCCGCTTAACGGCCAACGCGACTATCTTGCCTTTTTCGAAACCCCACCAGGGGATGTCTTTGACCTCGATGACGCCGATCGAGCGATCTACGGTGTTGATGAACTGGAATGGCGCCGGGTCGAAGTGGTGCTGGATGCTGGCTCACACACGCTCACCTGGGCTTATGTCAAGGATGCGCAGGGTGAAGACGGTGAAGACCGCGGATGGGTGGATCAATTAACGATTACAGAACTTCCGAACCTTGAGGTGACGGCTGTCAGTGTTGACGGTAGTGTCAGTTACCAGGCAGGTGAAACGATCAACACTTGGTCTGTCGATATCGCGAATACCGGTGAAGCCATCGAGGCAGGCACTGCTTTTGATGTACAAGTCCGATTGCTCCCCAGTGCCAACTGGGCTGAAACTGATGCCATTACACTACTGACAATCACCGATGACAGCGGGATCGGCGAGGGCGAAAGCCGGAGCTACAACAACACAAATATTGCAAGTTACACGACAGAACCTGCTACGGCCGGCCCGTTGACTCTGCCCGCGGCAGATTACGATTTGGAATATTACTACTTTGGCGCCTATGTGGACTGGCTGGAAGCTGATCCGGGGAGCGGACAGGTCTCCGAATCGAATGAGTCTATCGTCGACAATTCGGAAATTACCGAGGAAGCCTCAATCCAGATCGGTCGCCCCGACATCGTCGGTAGCGCCGCATCTATTTCCTTCGTGAGTTCCGGGCCTTATGCCTACCAGGATCTCGTAGGTCTCACGCTGGATCTAACAAACATAGGCGACGGGGTTCTGTCCGGTGGCACCGGTTTTGATTACTCGGTTTATATTACCCGGACGGACGAGGAAGCAGATCTGGATGCCTCTTCCTCGACGCTCCTCACTTCGGGAACAGCTAACCAGGTAACAAGTGTCGCTTCAGGAGGATCACTTGATTCTATTACCGTTCTTGCAACATTACCTTACGGTCTGGCTGACGGAGACTATTTCATCGCCGTGGAAATCGACGCAAACGATGACGTGCTTGAGCAGGGCCTTGCTCCTGACGGGACTGGAATCGACGGTGAGGCGAATAACGTATTCTTTACCAATTCCCCGAATTTCGCTGTCGCCGACATATCGCTTTACGAAGCACTTGAAGACCAAGGCGGCCCTCCTTTTGCTTTTGAGGATGGCGACGTCGCGGTACCGACCCCGCCGACACCTTATATCACACAAGGAACGGAGAGCTCCGCCCTCTGGTTCGGCCGTGATGACGCAGGTGATGCTACTATCCCGGAGGACGATGCCACCTTTACCGATGGTGACGGGGCACAAACTCCGGACCTTCAAGCAGGTGAGTTTGCCGAGTTCAGCTTGACCGTGCCGGAATCGAGCTTGGTTCGTTTTGACTGGCAAGTTTTCAGCGCCAGCGACCAGAACGAACTCAGCGTGCTGGTGAACGGCGTTGAAGTCGCATCCATCTCAGGCGATGTCCCACTCGCTGAAATCGACCCCGCCATACTGGTACCGAACAACGGGGTGGTGACTTGGCGCTACACCAAAAACGCAGCTACGGTCGGAGACTTTGGCTACATCGACAACCTGCGGATCGATGATAACGACGATCCCGATCTCGTGCTCACCGCGCTGAATTACACGCCCGGGGAATACGTACTCGATATCGCGGGCTTTGCGGGCGCGCCAAATCAATTGCTAGGAACCGAATATCTCGATATTACGGTCGAAGCGACGAATCAGGGTGAAAGTATTACCGCGACCAGCTTTACCACGGCAGATATCGAGGTGCGTCTCTCCACTGACCGGATCTACGGAAACGATAATGACATCGTGCTTGGCACTGTCAGTCAGGTGGAGGGTGATTTGCTTTCGGGAAGCTTGATCCGCTTTATCGGGCCTATCCAGCTGGGTGATTCGATCCCGGAAAACTCCTACTACCTAATCGCAAAAGTCGACCCGAATGATCAGGTGGTGACGGAGTTCAGCGAGTCGAACAATATGCTCATATCCGAGAATCGGGACGTTATTGTTTCCCGCCGTCCGGCGTTGCGCCTTTACAATCCGGATGCGACCGTCACCACCGAAGGTAGCGATGGTGAAACTAACTTCCTCGATCCTAGAGAGTTAGAAACAATTGGTGATCCAAATAGCGAAGTCGTTGCCTTCGATGTCGACGAAGGCCTGTTCTACTATCCGGAAGCGCCGATGCGTTTACGCTTTAGTGTTCAGAATATCGGTCTCGACCGGATTCAGGCGGACGAGGAATGGACCGTCCAGGTGAATCTGGTGGGAGCGCTACGCCAAAGCCTGCAAGATGCCCAATCGCCTGACCCCAATCCTCAGGCATTCCTCGATTTTTTTGATGAGGTGATTAATCTGGGTGATTTTACGGTGAAGCAGCTGATGGAAGGTCGTAGCGCCGCCATGCCGGAGGGGCAGATACTCGATTTTGATGTCGAGTTGGCGATTCCCAGCGGCTCAAGGTTTACCGCTCTCCTTCCGGAGGACAGGGTGATCACCGATTACTTGTGGGCGATCCAAATCGATTTGGATGCGAATAATGAGATTCCCCAATCCTCCATTGTGCGGGAGTTCCCGGCACGGATCATTCCGTCCGGTTTGCCTTGGCTGATACTGAATCCATTCGAAGGTGTTGTGGGAGATGATACGGATCCTGGCCCAGCTTTTGCCGGTTCTGGAAATGATCTGACTCTAACCAATTCTGAAATGGACGAAGGTGCTTTCGGTCTCGTGCCGCAGCTTTCTACAGTCAGTGAGGCTAGCTGGGAAGCGCTGTACGGAGTGATTGCCGATGAAGCCGGTACTCCGACGCAAGTGGCTAATTTCCTCGCCTATGCCTTCAACCGGAATCCGAATGACGGCGATACTGTAGGCAATCAGTTCCCGGGTAGTTTTGGAATAACCGAAGAACAGGGAGAAGAGTACCTGAGCATAAGCTTCGACTTCGTTACCCGTGCTTCGGATTTACAGTATGTGGTTGAAGCAGATAATTCAGCACTGTTTGACGATGCTCCTGAAGTCCTATTGACGATCACGCCGCCGTTTACTGAAACCGTGGATGTGGCATCTTTGACTGGTGACGGTGGAGCTATTTACGAAGACAATGTGGTGACAGTCCTCGATCAGGGTTACTCGGCACGCGTGACTGTTCGGGATAGCATTGATGTGACGACTGAACCGATGCGGTTTATCCGGGTCATTGTCGAGTCCGTGGAAACCACAGGCGTTCCTGATTCCGGACCCTAAACGAGCATTGCGAAGCATGTCCCGTCCGCGCTTGCTTGGTCGCAGCTGGGGCGGGGCGTGCTCCAAGCTTTCAGTAAACCAGGGCCTTGCTGCCGAGAGCTGCTAATGTCGTCGTTCAATTGAAGCGGCGTCATTCCAGTGTGTGACTCATTCTGTTAAAGGACAAATGTCTCAGATCGAACACCCCGCTTTGACAAGCTAAGCTACCTGGCCTCTAGACTTTGTTTCGGGATTTCCTGTTTCCGAGAAAAGTGAGTCGCTGGTTTCATGCCGTTTTGAAGAAGTTTTGATCTCTTGGAAGTCATTTGTCTCAGTAGCGAACCTGCGCCAGCAAGGTCGGCTTTTCTCTCAGAGCTGACTATCGACGGCACTATCAACCAGGCCACATCTTTCTAAAGAGGCTACAAAAAAGGCATCTCCGGAAGGGAGATGCCTTTTCTTTTAAAAGATGTGTCGTTTTAATTTCCGAACAAATTCTTAATGCCGTCGCTGGCTTTGTTCACTGCGTCACTGGCAGCCTTACCGGCTTCATCGGCAGCTTGGTCGACCTTTTCGAGGCTTTGTGTTTTTATGACGTTTGCCGCCTGCTTCCCGAGCTCACCTGCATTGGCGATGGCCGGGCCGATATTGTTTAGTACCTTGCCTAGGATCATGTCAATGGCCTCGGCCATGGTCATCTGATTGCCGTCTTCGCCGATGTCATTCATCTCAATCATTGGTAGCTTGACGGTCTGGCCGACTCCCAGGGCACCCACGTAGATTGTGCCTTCTTCGATGATCAGCTTGCGGATGACGACCTGTTTCTTTGCGCCTGTTTCGGGTTCTGCACTCGCGTCATCCTTTGGGCCGGTGAAGGCCTCGATATTCTCTTGCAGCTCTTTCACGTTGGAGGAAGTGAGCGTCTTTTCATAGCTGATCCCCGGCTGCCTAATGTGAATCTTGTCGATAATGATCTTATCGCTAAAGACCGTGCCGGTATCGACCTGGATATCGATTTGGCCGAGCTCAAAGATATTCTCACTTTTAAAGCCTTCCGGATTGCCGACATAGAGGCCCTTCAACGTGCCGCTGCCAGTGAAGGGTGAGAGGTTGACGGAGTCGAGTGTGACGGAGGTTTGTGTTACCTTTGGGCCAATGGTCTCGACACCCTTTTTAACACCGTTGTTCAGAGCGCTGGCGCCAAAGAAGTAGACCAGCCCGACTGCGATGAGGGCTAAAACAACAATTCCGATGAGTAGTTTTTTAATCATGATAGCTGTGGGTTAACGTTTGTGTGAGTTAGAACATAGCATAGGATTTTCCACAGTGGCGAGTGATAAAGAAGTCAGCTTTGATTTACAGGTCCCGGAGGGTTTTGAAGCCCCTCCAGGTTGGGGCCCCGTCGCGCTGTATCCATCGACCCAGCAAGCACACGAGGCCGGGCTCGCTATTTTGGCCATGGGGCATGCTTACTGGCTGCTACCTTACGAAGAGACCTACATTATATGTGTGGCCACGGGGAAGCTGACTGCGGTACGTCTTGAGCTGGAAGCCGTGCAGAAGCTGGGCAATCAGGCCGTGCCGCAGGGGCGCCCGGCACCTTATCGGGAGCTGGATGTCAGTGTGTTGAGTTTTGTCCTCTACGCAGTAGTCCTATGCGGATGCTTTGCGGCACAGTTTGCCTATCCATTGAAGGCTGCTGGTCGGGTCGATGCGGTCCGAATGATGGAAGGGGGCGAATGGTGGCGTGCAATTACGTCACTCACCCTGCATAGTGATGTCGTTCATCTGGCTTCAAATACGGTGGCGGGAATTGGTTTCGCCTTTTTGCTGGCACGCTTTTTTGGTGCGGGAGCGGCATGGTTGTTGATTATGGTCACCGGTGCGGCGGGCAATGCTCTGAATGCCTGGATTCACTATCCTGAGGTGCACCTGTCGATCGGCGCTTCGACTGCGGTCTTTGCTGCGCTGGGCTTAATTACCGGCATCGGATTATGGGTGGCCGTGTTGCAACCGGCGGAACGCTGGACCATGCCTCGTTGGCTTATCCCGGTTTTCGGCGGGTTGACTTTGCTGGGCTTACTTGGGGTGGGCGAGGGACTGGACGGTCGCATTGATGTGGCCGCACATATCAGTGGTTTTCTGTGGGGGAGTATCGTTGGTTTCCTTTGTGCGACCCGACAAGTTTACTTCTTGAGAATGGCACCCCATACGAAATGGATCGGCTTACTGGTGTTTGCCATCATTCTTGCCGCTTGGGCCGCTGCCCTAAGATAAAGACGATTTCGACTAACAGGTATAGCCGCTACGAAGCTTTATGCGTCGGACGTTTTTTCAAATCTGGTTTGGGTACCTTGCAATTCGTGTTACCGCAGCCACAGCCTGTTTGCTGGGACTTCGGCCAAAAGGTTTTGACCAGATAGCCCAGGGCAAGAGCCAGCACCAGCGCGACAATGAAGTATTCGATAAACTGCATACTAGATCAGTCTAATGGTAATCTGATAAACCGCAACCGCAGCCAGCCATGCAATTCCAGTGAGCCCGAAGAAACTGGCCAAGGCCCAGCCCCAATTCAGCTCCTTGGCGATGACGGCTACGGTGGCCCCGCATTGCATGCAAAGGGCAAAGAAAACCATGATCGAGAGGGCGACCGCCAGATTGTAAACCGGCTCGCCCGTTTTGGGGCCGCTTTCCCACTTGGCTCGTTTGAAGGCCTCGCGCAGGTCTTTGGACTCCTCGTCGACCTCTCCGCCCAGGGCATAAGTAATGCCAAGTGTGGAGATAATCACCTCCCGGGCGGGGAAACTTGCGAGTACACCGACAGTAATTTTCCAGTCGTATCCGGCCGGGGCAAAGACCGGCTGAACAAACTTTCCGAAGCGGCCCATGTAGCTTTGCTCCAGATAGGCTGCATCGATTTCCTGAGCAATTTCCTCCTCAGAGGATGTGCTATATTGGCTGATAATATTTTCTTCAAGCTCAGCTGGTCGTGGAAAATACAGGAGGGCCCAGATAATAACCGTCATGGCGAAGATCACCGTGCCGGCGCGGACGACAAAGTCCTTACCACTCTCATACATGCGCCAGGAAATACTCCTGACCCGGGGCACCCGATAAGGCGGCAATTCCATAATGAACGGCTGCGCCGGACGGCCTTTGTTGAGGGTCTGGTTGAGAATGTAGGCGAGAGGAGCCGCCAGCAGTGCACCCACAAAATGCATGGCGAAGAGAACCGCCCCTGCTATCGATGGTCCGTATCGGGGCTCGACGAATGCCCCAATCAGCAGGAGGTAAACGGGCAGGCGCGCCGAGCAGCTCATGAGCGGAGCGATCAGAATGGTGATCATTCTCGTCTTGGGGTCGCTGATCGTGCGTGTCGCCATGATTCCGGGAATGGCGCAGGCGTAACTGGAGAGCAGCGGCACAAAACTCTTCCCGTTCAAGCCGCACCACTGAAAAAGCTTGTCCATGAGGAAAGCGGCACGGGCCATATAGCCGGTTTCTTCAAGCAGTGCGATGAAGAGGAACAAAATCAAAATTTGGGGCAGGAAGACGACGAAAGCGCCCACACCGCCAATGACTCCGTCAACGACGAGACTTTGGAGCATGGGTGTGTTCGTTAATGCACCCGCGGCAAGACCCTGGAGCCAGCCGGTTACCCCCTCGATCAGATCCATGAAAGGGCCGGCCCAGGTATAGACCGACTGGAAGACAACATACATCATCCCCACGAAAATACCGAGCCCCCAGAAACGATGGAGAAGAAGTTGGTCGATGCCTTCTGAACGACTACGCTTTTTCAGGTTGGCCTGACGCTCGATGATATCGAGGAGGAGCGGGTTTAAAAAGCGAAAGCGGAGCAGCGATTCGGCGGCATCAGGATTGAAGCCGCCGCTGCGTAAATGATCACGGGCCGATTGTACGATTTTTTCGACCTCCACCATAGGCGTCTTCAATCGGCTGCGGACGGCGCTGTTCTGGTCGAAGAGAAGCCGCATGAGCTCGCCGTCTTTCAGGGTCTCGTCATTTTTTTCGACCAGTTCATTACGAAGTAGCTCCACGCTCTCCTTGACCGGTGCGGGCCAGGAGGGGCGGATCATTTTCGGTCGGCTCTGAACCGCTTCGAGAACCGCAGCGCTGAGTTCGTCCGCACCGCGCCGGCGGTTGGCCACGGTAGGTATCACCGGCACACCCAATCGCTGCTGTAAGAGCTTACAGTCGATCTTCAAGCCCTTACGCTCGGCAACGTCCCAGCAGTTCAAGGCAATCACCATGGGCACATCCAACTCAGCTGCCTGGGATGCCAGAAAAAGGTTGCGCTGCAGATTTTCCGCATCGACGACGACAATCACCAGGTCCGGCGCCGGTTGACCTTCCATGTGTCCGCTCAAGACATCGACGGCGATACGCTCGTCGATCGACTTGGCGCTCAGGCTGTACGTTCCGGGCAGATCGATAAGTTCAACCGTTTGCGTATCGCCCAGACCCCATTGGCCGATTTTCTTTTCAACTGTGACACCGGAGTAATTGCCCACCCGTTGCCTCAAGCCGGTGAGGGCGTTAAAGAGTGAGGTCTTTCCCGTGTTGGGATTACCAATGAGGGCAATCCGTAACTTATCCGTCTTCTCGACCATCAGACAGCCTCGACTTCGACTTCCGCTGCGTCGCAGAGGCGCAGGCTCATGTGGCAGCCTTCAAAGCTCACCGCGATCGGATCGCCCAGAGGGGCTTCGTGGGTCAGGCGAATCTCCTGCCCCGGCAGTAACCCGAGCGACATCAGCTGTGACACGCTGTCGTTCTCGGGATTTACTTTGGTGACGCGGAATTTTCCGTCTCTTTTGATCTGACTGAGTTGCATGATATCCTGAGATTAGGTCTCAATTACAAACTAAAGAGAGCGGTTTACCGCCGTTTTGCAAGCCCGTAGCTATCAGCCGAAGCGTTTTTTATGTTCCCGGGAAACGGTGATATATTTTTCCGCCATCGACTTGAGTCCGTAACGCTCATCCTCCGTCAGCGGCCGAACTACCCTGGCAGGGCTACCCAAAACGAGCGAGCCCTCCGGGATTTCCGTGCCTTTTGTGACGAGTGCACCGGCGCCTACGATGGATTGAGCGCCAATAACCGCACCGTCCAGAACTGTGGCCTGCATGCCGATGAGGCACTCATCGCCGATCTCACAGGCGTGGATCATGGCAGCATGACCGATGGTGACGAATTTCCCGATCTTGACCCCGTAGTCGTCGGCCAGATGCACGACAGAACCGTCCTGAATGTTTGAGCCTTCGCCGACCTCAATCCGGTTGATGTCGCCGCGGAGGACGGCGTTGTGCCAAACACTGGAATTCTTAGCGAGTCTGACGGAGCCGATGACAATTGCCCCGCTGGCGACGTAGGCGGACGATTCAATCTCGGGTGTTTGATCGAGATACTTGGCGAGCCGTTCTACGATCGTCATGGCTAGTATTTCCTATATCTTATCCACGACGGCGTCAGCCAGACCGTATTGGATGGCCTCGTCGGCGGTCATGTAAAAGTCGCGGTCGGTGTCCTTTTGGATCTTTTCCAGCGGTTGACCGGAGCTCTCCGCGAGGATGGCATTCAGTTCGTCCCGCAGGCGCTCCATTTCCTGGGCCTGAATATGGATGTCGACGGCGACGGCCACCATCTGTCCGGAAATCAGAGGCTGGTGGATGAGGACACGGGAGTGCGGGTAGAGTAGGCGTTTGCCCTTATCCGCGCCGCAGAGCAGGATCGAGCCCATGCTAGCAGCCATTCCCGTTACGACTACCTTGATTGGCGAGCTGATCAGCTTCATGGTGTCGTAGATGGCCATGCCTGCCGTGATGGAACCGCCGGGTGTGTTGATATAGAAAGTGATTTCTTTACCCGGATCCTTGGTCTCGAGGTAGAGCAGCTTCTCGGTCACATCGCGGGCCGACTTGTCGCTGACTTCGCCCCAAAGGAAGACTTTACGTTCATCCAGGAAAGTTTCCTGAATTTTGATTGGGTTCTCTTTTTCTTCTTTGGATTTGTTTTTGTCGGACATCGTAAATCTTAGTTCTTGGTTTGTAGCAAGCAGAGCACAGCTTCGTGAACTTTCAAGCTGCGACTGCTTTAGTCCACCTCTATTTTATTGACGCGTCGCTCGTGGCGCCCCCCTTCGAATTCGGAATCCAGCCATTTGTTGACGATTTTAAGGGCCAACTCCTCCGGAACCGGGCGTGCCCCGATCGCGATACAGTTGGCATTGTTGTGCTCTTTCGTCATCTGAGCAGACCATTCATTCCAGCAGAGCCCGCAACGCACGCCTTTTACCTTGTTGGCCACAATGGCTTCCCCGTTGCCGCTACCGCCCAGCACGATGCCGTAGTCCGCTTTTCCACTGGCGACGGCCTCCGCTGCCGGGCGGATGAAGTCGGGGTAGTCACAGGACTCGGCTGAGTCGCAGCCACAATCGATGACTTCATGGCCGCGTGCTTTCAGCAGCGCCACAATCGGTGCTTTTAAGGGAAATCCGGCATGATCTGTGCCGATGGAAACTGTAATCTGACGCTCACTCATTGTGTCGGGGATAGTGCTTCCTCCTTTTGGACGTAAATCTCAACCAAAATTTAAGTTTTCAGCCGTTCGTGCCCGCGCACCAACTCGAAAAGAACGATGGAAACCGTGACCAGCGACATGCCGATAACGGCGACGGCACCGGGGCTCGACTGGCTGAGTATCCAGTAGCCAAGAAAAGGGGCCATGGTGCCGCGAAGCCCGGTCAGTGCCATGTGCATGCTCATGTAGGAAGAGACCTTTTCGTCCGGAGCAATTTTGGTGACCCACAGGCTCCAGAAGATTTTTCCCCCACCCATGGCCAAACCCTGGAAGGCCATGGCAATGCCGAGCACAATCAGGTTCGAGCTGAAGAAAAATAAGCCGATACTGAAAAGGAAGAGGGCGTTGAGCAAATTCCGCGTGGTGACAAAATGCAGGCGGTCGAAGAAATAGCCCCACATTTTCGTGCTCAGAATTCGCGCGATTGCCGGAATGACCATCATGAGCACGGCGATCGTGGTATTATCCGCGTTGATACCGAATTTTGGATTGGCCAGGTAGTCGACCCGGACGGGGAGTGCGATAAGGTTGCCGAGCCCGAGCAGCATCCATGAGCCGAGCAGGAAGCCGAAGAATTTATCTTTCCAGATGAGGCTGAAGTTTTGCCAGGGATTGCCCACATGATCGCGCGAGAGTGGTGAACTGGGCATCCGCGAGCAGGCGTAAGCCGAGGTCAGGGCAGCCACGATCATAGCCAGAAAAATGAGCGGATAAGCGCTGATCTTCCAGTCGAGGACCAGCCCGCCGGAATAGGAGAAGAGAATGGCAAAAGCGGCCGTCAGGATAAAGGGAACGGTCATGCGGCTGCCCCGTTCCTTCGCCGTGTAGTTCTCGGTATAGATTTGCAGCATGAGTGGCCCGTGCTGTACGGCAGCCATCTGGCTGGTGACGGCAAAGAGTGTGAATAACAGAAGGGTACTGAAGGCGCTGGCGCCGAGCAGGAGCAAAGCGGATCCGCCGAAAACAACCGCGCAGGCCAAGCTCGGGCGGGCTTTGAAATGAGCTGCGATGAAAAGCGTCAACGGCGTTAGCAGGAAGCCGATCGGGCCCGAGCCGGCAATAAACGCCTTGTGCGTCTCGCTCGCGTCGAAGTATCTGATGGCAATGACCAGCGCAAATGTGTTCCAGCCGGCTTCCAGAATTCCATAAAACGGAGCCTTGATCCGGTCGTAGAGGTAAGTTGCGGCGGCGAACTTCGAACGTTGAACGTCCAACGTCGAATCTTGAGTCATCTCTTAACCTCTAGTTGCGTGTGCCACTCTGCGTCGAACGTACATAGGCCGAAGGACTCATTTGCTCCATTCGAGCATGCGCTTGATCGGATCATAAGCCTTGCGACGGATGTCCTCCGGCATTTCGATCTGTGGCGACATATTCTTCAGGCAGTCGCGCAATTTCTCAATCGTGTTCATTTTCATGAAGCGGCACTCGTTACAGGCGCAGGTATCTGTCGGTCCGGCGATGAAAGTTTTGTCGGGGACCTCACGCTGGAGGCGATGTATCATCCCGGTTTCGGTGACGACAATGAATTCCTTGGCCTCGCTATCGCGACAGAAGCCGACCATCTTCTCCGTACTGCAAACCTCGTCGGCGTTGTCCCGAACAGTCTCCACACATTCCGGGTGAGCCACAACGAGTGCGTCGGGGAACTTGAGTTTCAGCCGTTCGATCGACTGCTGGGTGAAAAGCACGTGGGCGTAACAGGATCCCGGCCAGAGTTGCATCTCGCGGCCGGTTTGTTTCGAAACCCACTGTCCGAGATTCTGATCCGGGACGAAAAGGATCGGCCGGTCCTCGGGCACCTTCTCAACAATCTTCATGGCATTACCGCTGGTGCAGATCACATCCGTGAGCGCTTTGACTGCGGCCGAGCAATTGATGTAGGCCACGACGTAAACATCCGGATGTGCCTCCTTGTATTCTGCCAGCTTCTCTGCCGGGCAGGAGTCCGAGAGCGAGCAACCCGCATCCATGTCCGGCAGGAGCACGGGTTTGTCCGGGTTCACAATTTTGGCCGTTTCCGCCATAAAATGGACACCACAAAATACGATACAGTCAGCGTCAGCCTCTTCAGCCCGATAAGCCAGGCCGAGAGAGTCGCCCACGTAGTCGGCCACACGCTGGATTTCCTCCACCTGATAGTTATGGGCCAGTATGACGGCGTTACGTTCTTTCTTTAGTGCAAGCACCTCTTCCTGAATCGCAGACAGCGGTGTGTTCTCTTCGCCCTTTGGAGCGAAGACCATTGGTTCATAGTTGAGGGTTGCTGCGGGCATAGGTAAAATTGGAACGGGTTAAATTCGGATTCCTTCCTATTGAAGTCAAGCAGCGGAATCGGACAGTTCTCACAATCTGCTCATCAGTAAGTGCGTCGCATATCTTTACTCCAACACGGATGAATCAAGTGATCGCTCTTTGCGAAGCCATAATCGAGGGGGGCTTTTCTTCTGATGTGGGTTTACAATACGATCAAAGGACTTTATGATTATAAATATGGCTAAAAAGAAACAAGCAGTACGCAAAGCAGATCCAGTCATTAACGGCCTCAGGCAGGTTGTTGCGGATTCTTACGCCGTTCTCGGCCAAACGCATATTTGTCACTGGAATGTGCGCGGGCACAACTTCTTCTCCTTGCACACTGCTTTTGAGGAGCAATACACCGAGCTCTTCACCGCAGTGGATGAGATTGCCGAGCGTATTCGTGCACTGGGTGCTTTGGCGCCCGGCGGTTTGGGAAACTTGGCCAAGATGGCCGGGATTAAGGAAATTCCAGAAGATACACCGGCCGATGAAATGGTGGCTCACCTTGTGCGGGCGAATAAGAGGCTAGTGGCAAATCTACAAAAAGCTCGGGATGCCGCCGCAAAGTCTGGAGATGCGGAAACCGAGGATCTTATGATCGCGCGTATCCAAGTGCACGAAAAGACGATCTGGATGTTGGATAGCTTCCTCGCCGCCTGATTTTATGCCCGCCGACTCCCGCTCGCGACCACTGGTAGCACTGGCTGGTGCCAGCGGGTTTGTCGGCACGCATCTGCGTGAGCATTTAAGTGGAAGCTACGACTTTCGTGCGATTAGTCGCAGTCCGAGTGTCGTTGAGCAACAGTCCGGCCAAGGCACAACTGAATGGCGCCAATGCGACCTTTACTCGCTTCCCCGTGTTACCGAAGCGTTGGAAGGTTGCGATTATGGTATCTACTTGGTGCACTCGATGGCGCCCTCAAGCCGTCTGATCCAGAGCCGCTTCGAAGACACAGACCTGTTGCTGGCTGACAATTTCATTCGTGCTGCGGAGGCGGCAGGTCTCAAGCACGTGGTATACTTAAGCGGGCTGATGCCTAAAGAGAAGGAAGGTTTGTCTCCGCACCTCAAGAGCCGTTTAGAGGTCGAAGGCGTGCTGCGCTCGCGTTCCGTCAAAGTGACCGTCTTGAGGGCTGGCCTTATCTTTGGGCCGGGAGGCTCGTCGTTTTCTTTATTGATCAATCTTGTGAGACGTTTGCCGATTATGTTGCTGCCGGCATGGGTTCGTTCACAGACCCATTCGATTGATATTACTGATGTCTGTCAGGCGTTTGAGCTCAGTTTGGTGGATGCGGACTTGGCGGGTGGCACTTACGATCTGGGTGGCCATGAGGCAATGTCCTACCGGGAAATGATCAAAAGAACGGCAGCACTGCTCGGAAAGAATGCCCGGTTTATCAATTTTCCCTACAACGCATTCGGTCTGTCCAAGCAATGGGTGGCTTTGTTCGGGAGCGTGCCTCCGGCTTTGGTGGGGCCTCTGCAGGAAAGTCTGCAGTACGACTTGGTGGCGAGCCCGAACCCCTTGCTGGATCGCCTGCGGGAACGGATGATTCCCTTTGAAGAATCTTTCGCCAGAAGTGTGGATGAAGGCGGCAATCCAAAGCCGAACCCGCGAAGCCGCACTCAAGCGGCCGACCAAGCCTCTTTAAAGGCGGAAAAAAGGGTTCGCTCGGTTCAGCGGATGGGCTACCCGAAGGATTGGTCGGCCAAAGATGTCGCGACCGAGTATGGAGTTTGGCTGACGAGGCGCTTCCGGGGTATCATTCGTGCAGATACGGATTCTGAAGGCATCGTGCGCTTCTCGCTTTTAACCCGGCGTGTTTGTCTTTTGGAGCTCAGCCCGACGCCCTACTCGAGAGGAAATCCGAGACGCTGCGCATTCTACATTTCGGGTGGAATTCTCTCCCGCCAGGTGGATCCGCCCGGACGTCTTGAATTCAGGCTCTTTCCGGAACTTCCCTGCATGATTGCCTCGATTCATGGCTTTGCGCCGACCTTACCCTGGTGGCTCTATGCCAACACACAAGCCCGCCTGCATCTGCGGGTCATGCGCGCCTTTCGCAGGCACATGTCCAAATTGCGGGAGGTGCCGCGAAGCGACACCAATCACTGATTTTCCCTTACCGAAGGAGGATAAGGTCCGCCCGGCGATCTTCCGAAGACTGCGACTTCGACAGGCCGGAAGTCGCTTCAAGGCTACCCTTGGAAAGCTTATCCACGCGCAACGGCGTGATGCCGAGTGTGCCGAGATAGTTGCTCACGCTTTCTGCGCGACGATCACCGAGTGCAAGGTTGTACTCCGCAGTGCCGTACCAGTCGCAATGGCCCTCGACCAGAAGGCCCATGGATGGGTTCTGTTCCAGATAGTCCGCTGCTTGCTGCAGCTTGCTGCGTTCGGCAGCTGAGATCGAGGAAGAGTCGAAGCCGAAATAAATCGAGGGCAGAACCCCTTCGACCATTTCGCGCCCGTTATACATGCCGTTGCTAATGCCGTCGCTACCGCTGCGAGGCTCCAGGCCGTCAGCGCCGATGCCATAGTCACCACCCATACCGCTTTCGGGAACAAAGTCGCCGCCATAGTCGCTTTGGCTGCCCGTGACACCGCCGGACAATTGGGTGGGTGCTTGCTTCTTAGTGCAGCCTGTGAAGACAAGGGCTGCGGCGAGAAGGAAAAAAACAATACGGGCGTGTTTATTCATACTCAGAAATTGGTCGTAAGATTTGTTTCGGGCAAACATTTTCCTTTGTTTCCCGATAGAATTCGATCAAGCCACGGAATATCATGCAAGCACCGGCCATTTTTCTCGTCGACAACGGTTCACTCCGACCCGAGGCCACCTTCGCGTTGCGTCGTCTGGCACAAGCACTGGGACGGGTGGTCGGGCGGGAGATTGAGGCCGTCAGCCTCTTGCACTCACACAAGATTCCTGCGGAGGAATTAAATGGGCAGCCGGCAACCATTGTAAAACGGCGGATGCGGGAACTCTTCAAGGCCGGTCAGCGTGAGTTTGTTATCCTGCCCCTGTTTCTCGGCCCGAGTTTGGCAATTACCGATTACTTGCCCCGCGTTGTGGAAGAACTCCGTGGCGAGCAGCCCGGCTTATCCGTCAAAATTGCCGAGCCGATCGCCGGCGCTGATGTGGACGAGCCCGACTACCGGCTTGCTCAAATGTTGGAGGATCACATACGACCGCTTCTGGATGCGCAGGGGGACGCAAAACTTGCGCTCGTCGACCACGGTACACCCATAAAACCGGTCAATCGGCTTAGGGATGCGGTGGCAGGGCAACTGGCCCGTCGATTGAACCAAAGCGTGCAGCCCTGCTCGATGGAGCGCCGCGACGGACCGGAATACGCTTTTAATGATCCTTTGCTGGAAAATCTTGCCACTATCGACGGCTATTCAGGCCAGCACTTGGTCCTAGCGATGTTTTTTCTCCTGCCCGGCCGTCATGCGGGCGAGGGGGGCGATGTTGCGGAAATCGCGGATAACCTGGTCGAGCAGGCGGGTTTTAAGTCTGTTCGGGTCAGTCCGTTGATTGGAGAGCATCCGCTCCTGCTGGAGATTTTAAAACAACGACTGAAACAAGTTGTGGACTGAGGGCTTAGTCGCCGATGGAAATCAAGCCTTTGTTGATCGCGTAACGCGTGAGACTGGCCACGTCGTGCAAGTCGAGTTTACGCATTAGATTGGTTCGGTGGTTTTCCGCTGTTTTGACGCTGATTTCCAGTTTCTGCGCAATTTCCCGCGTACTGTTACTCTCGGCGATGAGCTGCAGTATCTCGCGTTCGCGCTTCGTTAGTATGCTGATGCCGGTATCGCTTGTCTGTGGGTCGGCCATGGCATCGCGTAGCAGGAGGGCGACTTCCGGACCAAAATAACTACCGCCGCTTGAGACGATTTCGACCCCTTTACGCAGTTCCGTCAGGGGTGCGGATTTTTCAACAAATCCGTGGGCACCAGCTTGAAGGAGTTCACGAACCAGACCTGGACTTTGGTAACCGGAAAAAATTAATACCCGTGTCTCCGGTAATTCCTTGGAAAAACGGCGGAGTATATCCGTGCCGTTCAGCTTTGGCAGCATTACGTCCAGAATAACAAAGTCGGGCTTCATCTCGATGCACTTTTCGTAACCTTCCTGTCCATCGCCTGTGCCGAAAATTACCTCAAATTCATTTGGATCCAAAACAGCCTGGCTGATCATTTCGCGGATCGCTGTCTGGTCTTCGATTATACCTATGGTCTTCATGAGCTTTCTATGGTCTCAATATAGAGGGACTTTCCCCTAGGGTGAAAGCCTCTTTTTGCGAATCCACGTTCAAATGTAGCTTTTAGAATGGTGATCGCCGAAGTGGCTTGCCCAGGGCGTAGTTCCACTGAGCCTGCGGGGTCCGGCTTGGGGCTTCGTTACTCTTTGACCGCACAAGTCGTTCCTCTGCGCCGTGACAGCGCTCTCCATCAAAGATTGGGGACATGGAGCAATTAAGCTACCATGTCCCCGATGATTAACAAGATAGGTCTAGCAGGATACGAAGTGATCGAGGTCTCTAGCAAGGCTGATGTTTACGAGTTGCG
>NZ_QHJQ01000015.1 GCF_003185655.1 Coraliomargarita sinensis
GCTGCCGGGTGCGCTACTTCACCGATGGGGCCATCCTGGGCAGTCAGGACTTCGTCCGGAGTTACGCTGGGGCCTGGCAACGGGAGAAAAAACGAAAATATCCGCCCAAACCGAATCTACTGCGCGGAGCCGATTGGCAAAATCTTGCCACCATTCAGGGACTGAGGAAGCAGGTGTTCGGGTAATAAATTGGATTAGTAAAAATTAGCAGGTGAACTCTTTTCCCTCGGACCAATGGGAGTCTTTCGGAGTCGAGCAATGGTAGCGCAGCCTCTAAATTTTAATGTTTAGCAGTACACAAACGAGCGCGCAATTGAGTGTTTAGTGCACTAGTCCCGCTTCATCCGCGTATTAACACTGAGTTGATCACCAATCGTCACGTTCGACGGTATTTTCCAAGGAGCCAGCTTGCCCCGGCAGTGATTTCGGATGGCCCGCTTCCAGGCGAGTGAATCCTTTTCTTCGGAGCTGAAAATCCTGCAAGCGACACGCTGCCCGGTGATCGGGTCGGGCTCTCCGTAAACATGGCAGGCGTCGATACCGTCCACGTTCAAAAGCACGGCTTCAACTTCGGAAGGATGCACCTTTTGGCCGCCCACATTGATGGTGGCGCTTTGTCGCCCGATGATGCGGATGCTGCCGTTTGGGCCTTCCTCAACGAGGTCGCCGGTGCGGTACCAACCGTCGGCTTCAAGCGAACTTTCATCGGCGTTAAGATAGCCGATGATCCGGGAAGGGGTTTTCAACCAGAGTTCATCCTCAATGATCTTCCATTCTGTATCCGGATCTTTGATACGAAAAAATAGGCTCTCGCTGCCCTGGCTTTCGATTCGAACAGCGCCGGTTTCGCTGGTGCCGAATTTTTGTTGCAGGTCGGCGTTCGGGAAGCTTGCTCGGAGGCGTTGGAGTAACGGAGCTGGCATGGCTTCTGCGCCGTAGGCGATGATCTCGACCGAGCTACAATCGTAGTGTTCGTGCATGCTGTTCATCAGCATGAGGTTGAGGAAAGTGGGCGAGGCTGGCAGTATATTGACCTTGTGCGTTTCGATGGCGCGTCCGGCGTCTTCGGGTGTGCGTGCTTCGGGGATGATCAAGGTGGATCCGGAAAAAAGGCAGCGAAAGGCCGCGTCGAGCCCGCCAATGTGATCGATGAGGAGGAGCTGGAGTGTTCGGTCTTTGCGTGTTGGCAGCGGCTCAAAGCGGTTGAGTAGCGCGGATAATTTGTGCAGCATTCCCTTGGGTTCACCGCTGGTCCCGCTGCTGAAAAGGATGAGTCCGCTTCCCGATAGCTTATCATAGAGTGGCGAATTTTGTGCAATCCCCCTCATACGCTTGCGCTCGGTATCGGGCAGCGAGGGTGGCAGGGGTAGGGCGATTCGATTGGTGTCGGCGATGGCAATGAGTTGGGCAAGGCCCTCCACCGTGCTGGCCGTTTCGATCGTCACGACTCGTCCGCGGCCTAGGTTTAATTTGGCGGTTTCGATTGCGCTTAGAAACTCTTTAAAGGTCCAAACTTTTCCTGCCTCGATGCAGGCTGTTTTGGAGCCGAAACTTTCCAGTCTGTTTAATAGCCAATTCACTGCTCTATTACAGGGTCTTAGGGCGGCCGTGTCGGCTGTCTCCTGATCCCATGAACAGGCAGGACGCCTGTTCTAAATAAACGAATAACTGCATCACGTTACCCCGCCGAGGTAGAGCACTTGTCCCGTAATGAAGTCGCTCTCGGGACGAAGATAGAAATCGATGGTGTTAATCACGTCGCGGACTTCGCCGAGACGTCGAATCGCCTGGCGCTGGATGAGTGCGTCCGTCTTTACCTGGGGCACGCCACGAATGAGATCGGTATCGATCGGTGTCGGGCCGACGGCGTTGACCGTGATGCCGAGCTCCGCAAGTTCACGCGAAAGGATACGGGTGAGGCTTTCCACAGCCGCCTTACTGGCGGCGTAAATGGCTTCGCCTTCCAGATTGAGCGGATGTGCCACCGTAGTGAAATTGACGATCCGGCCGCACTTTTTAGTCCGCATCAGTTTGGCCATCTCGCGGCAGAAGAGAAATGTGCCGACAACGTTGGTCGAAAGGATTCGGTTCACCGTTCCTGCCGGTGTGAGCAGGGCGTGATTCATTGATGCAATGCCGGCATTATTCAGTAGGGCATCGACGCCTCCGAACTCTTTTTTGAGGGAACGTGCCATTGCCACGACGGCGGGCTCGTCGCTTACGTCCAGAGAGAAATGGCGATAGTTCGCGTGCTCGATATTGGATTCGCCGCGGCTGCAACCGGCGACTTGCCAGCCTTCTTCAAGATAGTACTCAGCGAGCGATTTTCCGATCCCCTTACGGGTGCCGGTGATGACGATGGTTTTCATTCGGGCAGCCTTTCCATGATGGCTTGGCTCAGGTCGGCGACCGAGCGGAAGGGGGAGCGTTTGGCGCTCAATGCGCGCTCATCCGCCAGCGTGATCGTGGCACCGTATTGTTCAGCCACGGCGTCCTCAATGTCGGCGATCAGGTTAACCAGAGCCATACTGTCTAGGGGGCCGCCCTCGCCGTAAAGCAAGCTGTCTTTTTTTACGTCGGCCAAAGCATCGATTTCGAAATCCTTTGACAGCATACGGACGCATTCAATGACGAGTGATTCGATTTCAGTGGAGTTGGGCATCTTTAAAGTCTGGGAGGTTTGTTCGAGCCGGTGAATTCGCTGCGGGTGGCTTCACCTTGAGCAGAGATATTCTCGCGGCGGAAAACTGTCAGAATGGTTAAACCGAGAATTTTCAGATCCAGCAAGAAGGAACGGTTTTCGACATACCAGAGGTCCAGCTCGAACTGTCGATCCCAAGAAAGTCCGTTCCGACCATTGACCTGAGCCCAACCGGTGATACCCGGGGGGACTTCGTGGCGGCGGGCCTGCTCCGCAGAATAGCGTGACAAATATTTTGTCGGTAAGGGGCGAGGGCCCACCAGACTCATATCCCCACGGAGCACGTTTAAGAGCTCGGGAAATTCATCCAAGCTGGTGGAGCGGAGAAATTGCCCCCAGCGGGTGAGGCGCTCAGCATCGCTGCCGGAGCCATTTCGCATGCTGCGGAATTTGATGATGCTGAAGGACTTGCCGCCCTCGCCAGCTCGTTCCTGTTTGAAAAAGATGGGGCGTCCCAAGAGACAAAGTTGGCCAATGCAGAGCAGGCAAAGTGGCAACGCCAGAGCAACCAGCAGGAGCAGGGAAATCGCGATGTCGAAGAGGCGCTTCATTGTTGCGCAGAAAGTTGTCCGTAAGCTTTGAAGATTTGCTTCGATTCCATCTTTTCAAACTATACAGTCAAACCTAGCTTTGACAGGTGTGGGTGCCTGGATAGGTTTTAAACTGTCTATATTCTCAACAACAAAAGACTCAAGTTATGATACTCGACGCTAACGAACGCACTTTCGAACCCTTTAGTTTAACGCGCCTCCTCACCACCTGTTTTGGCCGTGGTAATGGTGAGAAGGTTTGTATCCTGATCGATCTGCCAAATCCCGCCGATATCGAGGATTTTAAATTCCTGAACGATGAAACTTTGTCCATTCAAAACTACGGACACGAAGTGTTCTACAAGGGATTCAAGTCGGGAGCGCTCGAGGAGATGAATTGGACTGGCGGCGAAATTTACGCCTACAAGGAAACCGGAGGCAGCAATTTGGACATGGAGGACGAGTGCTACGATCCCGACGGTAACCTGCTCAGTCTCGATAAGGATATTTATCAGAACTACGAAATCATTCTCGTGGTCTCCACCTTTTCCGCGACCGCTCCGTTAACGGCAAAATGCAAAGAGTTCGGTTTCCGGGGTGCTACACTCCACGGATTGAACCAGATCATCCTCGATACCGGTCTTGCGGTTGATTATAACCAAGTCTCTGAGGATGCGGAAAAGCTGCGACTCGGCCTGACCAAGGCCGACCGTTTCGAGATCGACTTTGAGGTGGAGAGTAAAGTCTACACCTTGAAACTTCACACAAACGGGCAGGACGCCCAAAAAAGTCACGGCCTCTGCGCCGTCGGCAAGCCGGACGTGGCCAATCTTCCCGGGGGTGAAGTTTATTTCGTGCCGGAAGGCGGCGAAGGAGTGTTCCCGTTCAAGTATGACGAGAGCACGATCGGATTGCTCCACGTTGAAGACGGAAAGATTGTAAAGTCGCAGTTTGTCTACGGGGACTACAGCGAGATCGAGGATCACAATCGACGTCTCAAGGAGGATCCTATGATCGGCGCACTCGGCGAACTCGGCTTTGGCACGCAAGTCTTGCCTTTCTCCGGCCGCGATATTCAGGACGAGAAGATTCTGGGCACGATTCATGTGGCCACCGGTCGTGACGATCATCTCGGTGGCAATATTACACCGGATCTCTTCAAAGAGCATAAGAACGCTTCACACGATGATGTACTCTATGCTCCGCACAAGACTCCGGAAATTCGCCTGAAACAGGCCCGGATGATACGTGGCGGACAGACCGAAGTGCTGATCGAAAACTACAAGCCGTCCAAATTCATGATCGATCTTCTGGAAGCAGAAGTTCCGGCGACTGTCTGATTGTGGCGGTGAACCCCTACGAGTCCGACGAACTGCTCCAGCAGTATCTCGTTTTTCACTACGCCAGTGCGGAGGAGCAATTCCCCTACGATTTTGGCGGGTCCGATGCGCTGGATTTTCCGAAGCGATGCGCACTGGAAGGGCCGGATCCTGAGAAGTTGCCGAAAGGTGCCCGCGCTTTGGACTTGGGCTGCGCGGTTGGACGCTCCAGTTTTGAACTGGCACGTCACTGCTCCAGTGTGATCGGGATCGACTATTCGCAGGCCTTTATCGATGCCGCAAACCGCATGCAGGTCGACGGTAGCCATCCGGCGACCCGGTTGGACGAAGGGTCGGCCACGACGCAGTTGAATGTACAGGTCGACGCGACAATCGATCGCAGCCGTGTCAGCTTCGAGCAGGGTGATGCGCAGTTCATTCGTGAGGATATCGGACAATTCGATGTGGTGGTGGCTTGCAATTTGATCTGCCGCCTGCCTGAGCCCATGCGCCTGCTGCAGCGACTGCCGGATTTACTCAAACCCGGCGGGCAGCTCTTTATGACCACGCCTTTTACCTGGCTGGAGGAATATACGCCTTCCGATAACTGGTTGGGTGACGGCGCACAGGATTCTTTTGCGGGTCTGCGGCAGGCTTTAGAGCCGGAATTTAGCTTGGATGTGCGGTGGGATATGCCGTTTTTGATCCGCGAACATGCCCGAAAATTCCAGTATTCGATTGCTCAAGCGAGTCGTTGGTGGCGGTCTTAATGGGCTTAGTGGGCACTTGACATAGTCGGTTGGCCCTCTAATTTCCACGATCCACTTTAACACCATTCAATTTATTGAAGCGGGCTTCTAGCGCGCTTTTTTCATTTCTACAGACATAACTATGAGCAACGAGATACTTTCCGTCCTTGAATACATGGAGAAAGAGAAGGGCATCAGCCGCCCGGACATGATCGAGGCTATCTCCGGTGCCATCGCAGGTGCGGCGCAACGCGGCATTGGTGCTGGACGGGACATTCGTGTCGAAATCAATCCGAAAACCGGTGCCCTGAAGGCATGGAGTGTTTTGAACGTGGTGGATTCCGTTGCCGATGATTCTGTCGAAATTCATATTGAAAAGGCACGTGCGATCCGTGAAGGCGCGCAGATTGGTGAGACGATCGAAAAGGAAATCGATCCGGCTTATCTGGGTCGTATCGCCGCGCAGACGGCGCGTCAGGCGATCATGCAGCGCATCCGCCAATTTGAGAAGGATCGTATCTACGATGATTACAAAGATACGGTCGGCGATATTGTCACCGGTACGGTCCGCCGCCGCGAGCGTGGCGACCTGATCATTGACCTCGGCAAGGCCGAGGCGATTCTCCCCCCGCGCGAACGCGTTCCCGGTGAAGACTACGCTCCGGGCGAGAGCATTCGCTGCTTGCTGCTTAAAATCGAGCAGACCAACCGGGGGCCGGATATCATCCTTTCCCGCTCGAATATCAATTTCGTACGCCGTTTGTTCGAACTCGAAGTCACTGAGATTGCCGACGGCACCGTGACGATCGAAGCAATGGCGCGTGAGCCCGGCTACCGGACCAAGATCGCCGTGAACAGCGCAGACCCGAAGGTCGACCCTGTCGGTGCCTGCGTCGGCGCCCGCGGTGCCCGCGTGAAAACCATTGTTCGTGAGCTTGGCGGCGAAAAGATCGATATCATTCGCTATTTTCAGGACCCGCTCGCACTTCTCGAAGAAGCGCTGAAGCCGGCCGTACCGAAGAACATAAAAGTCAACGAGGTGGATCGCCGCATCCACTTCGAGGTTGCCGAAGACGACCTCTCCATCGCCATTGGCCGCAAGGGTTTCAACGCCAAGCTGACCTCCCGCCTGCTGGGCTGGAAGTTGGATATCGGCAAGGAAGAAAAGGAAGCCGTTGGCTTTGATGAAAAGGTTGCCAAGGCAGCCGCCGGCCTTGCCGCCATCCCCGGGCTCGATCCCGACCTTGCCGCCCGTTTGGTCACCAGCGGTTTTGCCAGCCCGGAAGTTTTCGAGGGTGTCGAAGCCGAAGACCTGGTTGGTCTGGGCTACACCGAAGAAGAAGCCGCGGACGTCTTGTCCAAGGTTGAAGCTTTCCTCTCAGAGAACGCCTAAATTATCAGTCGCACTTACTCTCATTAATAATCACCGCATAAACCACTTCACGCATATATGAGCGTCCGTATCCACCAACTTTCCAAAGACATAGGAATGGAAAACAAGGAGCTGATTGCGCTCCTCAGGAGCCGCGGTTTTGAGGTAAAGAGCGCATCCAGCACAATCGACAACATCAGCGCCGACGCGATTCGCGAGGAATACAGCAAGCCTGAAGAGCCATCCGCCGAGGAGGCGGCCTCCGAGGCGAAGGAAGAAGAAAAGCCTGCCGCACCGCAAATTCCTGCGGGTGCTTTTGTGAAGAGTGCCGAGGATATTCAGCGCGAGCGCGAAGCCAAGGCAGCTGCGGAAAAAGAGGAAAAAGAAAAAGCTGCGGGCAAGGAAAAGCCTAAGGAAGCTACCGGCCCCAAGGCGGAAGAACCAGCAGAACCGGTCAAAAAACCGACCTCGCCACCGCCTGCACCCGCAACGCCGCCGAAGCCGCCCGCACCTCCTGCCGGTGGCCCGCCGAAACCCCCTTCAACACCTCCTTCGACTCCGGCACCACCGAAGCCGCCCGCGGCCTCAGCTCCGGAGGCACCCGAGGAAAGTTCCGGAGAGCGAGAGAGTTCAGAGGCTTCCGATGAAATCAAAACCATTCACGTCAAGCCTCCGATCGTGGTGCGTGATTTTGCCGGTGAGATTGGCCTCAAACCTTTCAAACTCATCTCTGAACTAATGGAGATGGGTATCTTCGCTTCGATGAATCAAAGCATCGAAGAAGATGTCGCCAAAAACCTGGCTGAACGTCATGGCTGCATTCTTGAAGTGCACCATCGGGGTGAGGGGTCGGAACAAGGCGGAGCGAAGCCGAAAGAGGAAAAGCCGGACGAAGATGATCCCCGCTTCCTTGAGCCGCGTCCGCCGGTTGTCTGTATTCTCGGTCACGTCGACCACGGTAAAACGACATTGCTCGATACCATTCGTAAGGCCAACGTCACCGCCGGTGAAGCCGGTGGTATCACGCAGCATATCGGTGCCTATCAGATCGAGCATAAGGACCAGAAGATTTCTTTCGTCGATACTCCGGGCCACGCCGCATTTTCCAAGATGCGCTCCCGCGGCGCCAACGTCACTGACGTGGCGGTTCTCGTGATTGCTGCGGACGATGCCTTCAAGCCGCAGACGGATGAAGCGCTTAAGTTCGCCAAAGAAGCGAACAATGCGATCGTGGTTGCGATTAACAAGATCGATTCGAAGGGATCCAATCCCGACCGCGTGAAGCAGCAGATGCAGGAAAAGGGCATCGCGCCCGAAGAATGGGGCGGCGAGACTGTGACGGTGGAAGTTTCCGCGCTGAACGGTACCAATATCGACGAGCTGCTCGACATGATTTTGCTCCAGGCCGAGGTCCTCGAACTGAAGGCCAACCCGAAGTGCCCGCCGAGCGGCACCGTGGTCGAGTCCCAGGTTGAACTTGGCCGTGGCGCGACCGCGACTGTCATTGTGGAGCGCGGTACATTGAAAAAGGGTGACGCGCTGCTTTGCGGCGAGGTTTACTGCCGTGTGAAATCCATGACGGATGCCGACGGGAATATGCTCAAGTCTGTGCCTCCGGGGACACCGGCCCGTGTGATGGGGTGGTCGGATACGCCCGCATCCGGTGCGAAGTTTACCTCCGAGAAAAACGAAAAAGCCGCTAAGCGTGCCGCAGAAGAAGCTATGCAGGCCCGTAAACTGACCGATGCCGCTGAAAGCGCCGAAAAGAGTGGCGAAGGCGGAGCCGCTACCGTGGAAGATCTCTTTGCGGCGATCGAAAACCAGCAGAAGAAGTCGCTCCGCGTGATTGTGAAGTCTGACGTTCACGGCTCGACAGAAGCACTTGTTTCGGCACTCGAAGAAATCGAAAGCGATAAGGTGGACCTCGAGGTCATCAGCAAGGGCGTTGGCCATGTGACCAAGAACGATGTTACGTTGGCTAGTGCAGGCGGTGCCGTCATTGTCGGATTTAACGTCAAGCTGGACAACGGCGTGCAGAGTCTCGCCAAGCATCACGACGTGCGCATTATCCAGCACGAGATTATTTACGAACTCATCGACCAGGTGGAAGAAGCAATGGCCGAACTACTCGATGCGGAATACATCGAAAGTAAGTCCGGCGCAGCCGAAGTTCGCCAGGTCTTTAGTGTCGGTAAGGGCCGAAATGTGGCCGGCTGCATGATCACTGAAGGTACAATCAAACGTAACGGTATCGCACGCCTCATGCGTGGTGGCGAGTTGATTCACGAAGGCAAGGTTGATACGCTCAAGCGCTTCAAGGACGACGTGAAGGAAGTTCGTGCCGGCTACGAATGTGGTATCAACATTTCCGAATACAACGACTACCAGGAAGGCGACACGATCGAGTGTTTCGAAGTCGAGGAGCAGCGCCCCTCGCTTTAGGCTCAGTCGCCCGTCCGGCGTTGGATGTTCGGCGTTCAATGTTAACTTTCGTCTGTCATGTCTCAAAGAATCTCCCGTATTAACGAGTTGCTTCAGCGAGAAGTCAGCGAGCAGATGCGCCGCTACTATCGCAGCGAGACAGCTGCGATTACCATCAGCGACGTCGACTGTTCCACCGACCTGCGTCACGCCAAGATATTCTTTTCCGTGTTGGGGGATGATGCCGCGATCCGTGATGCCGAGGCGCTCTTCAACCGCATCGGTAAGGACCTGCGCCAGCGTGTCAGTAAGCACGTTATTCTGAAATACTTTCCCCGTTTCGACTTCGTCTATGATCCTTCACTCGAACGCGGTGCGGAGATCAATGACCTGCTCGATCAACTCGATATTGAAAATGACTGATCAAAAATTCTATCCCGAAGAGAGCCCTCGCTTTGCCCAAGCGGTCGAACAACTCAAAGGCAAAAAAGTCGCCGTGCTCGGGCACCAGCGCCCGGACGGAGACTGTATCGGCTCTATTGTTGCCGTGGTGCGTGTTTTGAAAAGTCTCGGTATCGAAGCGGTCGGCCTGAATCGAGACAGTGTGCCAGCCTCTCTGGAAAACTTTGTCGGTGATACGCCGTTAATGCTGGCGGATGATTTTCAACCTGACGGCCATGTCGCGGTCACGGTGGACTCGGCCGATTTCAAGCGGGTAGGGGATCGTTTGAATGAGCTTTTCCCTGAGGTCGCTCTCAATATTGACCACCATATTTCCAATAAGGAATACGGTGCTGAAAACATCGTGATTGCCGATGCCTGTGCCACAGCGGAAATTCTTGCCGGCTTCTTCCTCGACCTCGGCTACGAGATTGACGCGGTTACCGCCCAGGGGCTCTACGTCGGAATTGCGACCGACACCGGTCAGTTCCGTTTCCCCTCCACGACGCCGGAAACGTTTGAGATCGCCCGCCGTCTCTGCGAGCAAGGTGCCAATCCTTCCGAGGCGGCCTATCAACTCTACGAGCGCGAGAGCTTTGCCAAGATACAGTTGCTACAGCACTTTCTGGATTCACTACACATGGAGTTTGATAACCGTGTCTGCATCGGCCTGCTCGAGAATGGTATTTATGACCAAACTGGGGCGACTATCGACGATGCTGAAGGTCTGGTCGACTACGCCCGGGCCATTGATGGTGTCGACGTCGGGGTATTGATCGAAGATCGTGATGGTGCGATCAAGGTTAGCCTGCGGGCCAAGGATCCCTTCTATCGTGTGGACCAGGTAGCCAAGCAGTTCAGCGGTGGCGGTCACGCCTGTGCCGCGGGCTTGAATGTGGAAAACAGCTCGATTGCCGAGTTCCAGCCCAAATTGATTGAAGCGTTGGGCGAACACCTGAAAACCCTCGGCACCGAAAAATAAAGTATGTCCCAGAATCAAACAGATACGCCCGAAGGTATCCTGCTAGTCGATAAGCCGCAGGGGATTACTTCGCACGATGTAGTTTCCAAGCTGCGTCGTGTCTTTCATATCAAAAAGATCGGTCATGCCGGCACGCTGGATCCCATGGCAACCGGGCTATTGGTCATGCTCGTGGGGAAGGCCACCAAGGTCTCGCAATACCTGATGAGTATGGACAAGGAATACACTGGTACGATCCGGTTGGGCCAGACGACTGACTCACAGGATGCCGACGGTGAGGTTGTGGAAGAGCGCCCGGTGCCGGATTTGACCGAGGGAACTATTCTTAAGGAAATGAAGGCGTTTATTGGCGACCAGTACCAAACCCCGCCCATGTTCTCGGCCAAGAAGGTGAAAGGGCAGCCGCTCTACAAACTGGCCAGAAAAGGAAAGACGGTCGAACGGGAGCCGCGGGTGATCAACATCGCCAAGTTTGAGCTGTCGCGTTTCGCTTCGCCGGAGCTGGATTTCCTGGTGGCCTGCAGTAAAGGAACTTACGTCCGCACGATCGCGCACGACCTCGGTGAGCGCCTCGGCTGCGGAGGCCATCTTTGCGGCCTGCGCCGAACCGGAGTGGGTAAGTTCCGTATCGAAAAAGCAGATACAATCGAAGCCATCGAGAGCATGTCGCCTTCCGCGCTGCGTAAGCGCTTGATCCCTGTTCTGCAGGCCGTCCCAAGTCACGCCCTGTAAAATTTTATGGCCGATGCCCCCGGGTTTTGCTCAAATCCAGACAGCCTGCCGCTAGCGACGACCGCCCCTCAAGAATGAATATCCCCTCCAGCGCCGAAAACTTTCAGGCTCTCTCCGGTCTGAAGTCCGAGCTACATCTGGCGATCGGTGTTTTTGACGGGGTTCACCTCGGGCATAAAGCGGTCGTTGAGTCAGCGGTCTTCTCAGCTCAGCGCAGCAAGGGGGTCTCCGCTGTCCTGACTTTCGACCCCCATCCGAGTCAGCTCTTCCGTCCGGAGAACCCGACTCGACTGATCATGCCGATCGAGACGAAGGCCACTATGCTTCATGCCATCGGTGTCGATTGTGTGATCTGCAAAAAATTTGATCGTGAATTCGCCGCCATTCTCGCGGAGAATTTTCTGGCTCATCTGAAGGAGCAATTGCCGACACTTAAGTCAATCTACGTGGGGGAGAATTTCCGTTTCGGGCAAAAGCGTGCAGGCGATGTGGCAACCCTGATCGCATCCGGCCGCGAGTTGGGGCTCGGCGTATTCAGTGCCGAACGGATCAAGCACAATGGCGAGCCCATTAGCAGTACACGTATTCGTGCTGAATTGGAGGCTGGCCGCATTCGTGAGGCCAATGACTTGCTCGGCTATAATTACACTAGTTCCGGTAAGATCGTCAGCGGGGCGAAGTTGGGTCGAAAGATCGGCTTTCCCACCATGAACCTCCCCTGGCAGCCGGAGTGCTTGCCGCGTTTTGGTGTCTACTTTGTCTACTTCCGTCAATCGGGTGAAAAGACCTGGGCGCCGGCCGTAGCGAATTATGGCGTCAAGCCGACGGTCGATGCAAACCCATCGGAACCTACGCTAGAAGTGCACGCCCTCGATCCGGTCGAGTTGCAGCCCGGCGATGCGATTGATGTGGCTTGGCTCAAATTTATCCGGCCGGAGCAGAAGTTCGATTCGGTCGGCGAGCTCAAGGCTCAGATCGCTCAGGATTGCGAGACGGCACGGAGTTTGGTCAGCTGACGAAATGTCATTATTATGTGAACCGTTAATTCACGTGCATTCACGTGAATTAACGGTTAAAGCAATTCTTTCTCTCAAGTGCCAGAACGTGTCATAGAATTTGTAGTTCCTGAAGGAACTAAACCGCAACGTGCCGATAAGTTGTTTGCGGCCGAGTTTGATGACGTCAGCCGTGCCCGCCTCCAGCGAGCCTTCGATGCCGGACAGGTGACTTTCGACGGTGAAGTGATTGATAAGCGATTTAAAATTTCCCGTCCCGGTTTACTGCAAGCGGTATTGGAAGAGCCTCAATTTGATGCACCACCCAAACCGGTCGATCTACCGCTGGACATTATTTTCGAAGATGCGTCCATTATCGTGGTCAACAAGGCTCCCGGCATGGTGACCCATCCCGGGAACGGCACGGGGGACGATACGCTGGTGCATGCGTTGCTGCATCATTGCAAAGGACAGCTAAGTTCGGTCGGCGCACCGGATCGGCCGGGTATTGTCCATCGTCTCGATAAGGAAACCAGCGGACTGATCGTGGCCGCCAAGACGGATAAGGCCCATCACAAGCTCGCGGCAGCCTTCAGTGAACGGGAAACCTACAAGCGTTACACCGCACTTGTTCTCGGCGTGCCCAAGCGTTCTTCCGGCACCTGTTTCGAGCCCATCGGCCGCCACCCCGTCGTGCGCACCCGCATGTCGGTGCAGAAAAATGGTCGCGAAGCCCACACCGATTGGCGAGTTGAAGAAGCTTTCGCGAAACAGGCCGCTCTGGTCAGTTGCGTCATCCATACCGGACGCACCCACCAAATTCGCGTGCACATGAGCCATCTCGGCCACCCGCTGCTCGGTGATTCCACTTACGGCTTTAAAGCCAATCGCCTGAAAGGCACGACTGTCCCGCGTGTCATGCTGCACTCGACGGAGCTCCGCATCGCCCACCCGGAGAGCGGAAATGAGGCGCGCTTCGAGGCGCCGCTGCCCAACGATATTAAACAGTTGTGCGCTGCGCTGAAAAAATTGGCTTAGGTGCACGTCACCTCCGTCATCGCGTTAAGCGCTTGCGTCTACGCTCTACGAACTACGCCGGATACGGTGGCTGTTAACAGTGTGGGAAGGCGCTGATTGAGCTTCTCTCCCGGGCGGCCGAGCCCCAAAACTGCGTTTCGACTTGTGCGGCCATAATCTAGTAATGGCTCAGGCGACGTGGCCTCGCTGGTGACAGCGGGGTCGATGGCTCGCGACCTGATTCCCCTCCCCGAAAAAATAGCTCTCAGTCCTCTCCATTTTACTCCTATTCTTAATCTTTCTCTTAATCCAAATCTGTATCCCCCCTCTCCCCGGTTTTACAGCCGAGGCGACCACCGATGAGAAACGGCCCGGCCTACGTACGGGAATCCGGAATCGGATCTCAACGTGCAGCGCGCTTTAAGGGGTTGCAGTCCTTTCTGCGATAGAGGTTAGGGCGCAATCCGCAGTTCGACGGGCTCACCGCGCGCCGTCCTACAAGTGGGACGCGGGGTGTCATGCGCAAACGCCCCGCAAGCCCAACGGGATTATGTAAATAAAATATAAACTCGTTTAGCAAATATAAGATTAGCCAATCGACTGTTGACTCAAATCGTTCACCGTGAATTAGCTTTTTAGCGTAATACCCTAACGCTTATGAGAAAAATACCTGATAGCCGGTATGGACTTTTACCTCTATTGAACGATAGGTGCCTGGTCTGGATTTGCTGCCCCAAGAAGCTGCTTTCAAAGGGGTCGGCTTGCATTACTCAGGGTCAAGTCCTCAGCTGGCGCCTGCGCTCTTCGATGTTCGTAATGCAATGGGCCGTCAGACCCTCGGCTCGATCAACTTTCTCAAGCGTATTCCGAACTCCGTGAACCCCAACACTTCTGAAGCTTATGAAAATAAAACGCTTTAATCGAAAAATCGCTCCGCTCGCTCTTTCGGTCTTTGCGCTATCGAGCACGCTGGATTTGCAGGCTGGCGGAAACTCAGCTAGTGATAAAACAAACGGTCGGACGGAAAAATCAGTTTTTAGCCTGTCTCCGGTTGCCCCGGTTGTGAATTGGGAGACGTATGGCTCCTTTCAGACGAACGCCTTGCCGGCAAATCAGTTTACCGGAGTCGGTGAAGAAGGCTTGATTGATTACAAATATCTTTTGGGGCTGAGGGTTGCGTCGCTTCGTGTAATGCAGGGAGATTCGGGAACCGCTCCGACGGGCGAATCCACTCTGATTGATTCGCTGGGCATTGATACGAACAATATTCTTACAGAGTCTCTCGGAATACTGGATACGGGGGTTGAGGCCGAAGCCAGTACCTACGTTCCGCTAAGCTTTGAAGGTGGTACCCTTATGGTCGGCGTGGGCCAGGAAGCTGAACCCGTGGTGACGCAGGGGAATGCGATTGATTTGCTCGACGAAAATTTTGTTTTCCGTTCAGCGAGGAATTCCGGCTCGAAGAATTCTTTTCTTCTGGAGGGCCGCTTGGAAGGTCCGGGCATGATCCCGATGGAAGGTGATGGCGTCCGGTTGATGTGGTTCCCGGAAACGGCCTCTTTTAGGGCCGGCTACGGTACATCGGGTTGGAATGAAAATAGGGTAGGTCTCTATTCGGCTGCTTTTGGCGACTCGACCGAAGCGAGTGGAAGCTATTCCTTCGCCGCGGGCGATTCCAATATCGCTGCTGGTGACGGTGCGGTTGCCTTTGGGCTCCAGAATCAGGCGGATTTATACCTATCCACTGTTTTCGGTCGATACAATTTAAGTGGGCGAAGTGATTGGTCTGCGGGGAGTATGAGCAGTTGGGATGCAGGTGATCCTCTTTTCGAATTGGGTATCGGTACGGGTGCTAAGGACGCTGATCGTGCGAACGCCCTGACCGTACTGAAGAGTGGACGGATTATTTTGGGTCCCCACCAGGGTTTTCCGGATTCTGATGAAACCCTGCAGATTAAGGGGCCAGCCCTGCTGGGGAACTATTCGGATATGAGCGCGGCTAGCCCAACGCCGGGCGCTGTTCGCTACGATGCCGTTAATGACGTGTTTGAAGGCTATCTTGCTGATGCTGATGGCGCGGGCAATCCCGGCTGGGCTTTGTTGTCGATCATACGAAATGAAATTAAGAATTGGGATGAAGCCTACCGTTGGGGGGACCACTCTTCGGCGGGTTACTTGAGGGTAGAATCGGATCCGGACTTCGAGTCCAGTCCGGCTGCCGACATCACTCAATCGGAGATCGAAAATTGGAATGCGGGGGCCTACACGAATCAATGGCTGACCGGGGCCTCGGCTCCCGCTTCGGAAGGCGACAACGACGATCTCTTTCTGAATGTAACGACGGGCGATTACTTTCAAAAGGTAGAGGGCGATTGGGTCGCGCTGGGTAATCTGACTGGGCCTCCTGGGCCCGCCGGTCGCGATGGGGTGGACGGTGACAGCTTTTTCACGCTGACCGGTTCGGGCGTCACTTATAACGGTGGAGGTGTCGGTATCGGGACTGAGCCGACGGAAGCATTGGAAGTGGATGGGAATATCAAAACATCCGGTGCCGTTATTCTGAGCTCCCATGCCGGCGATATCCCCGGAATAACTTACTGATGGTGCGACAAATCTAGCGACGAATGGATCACTCCGATCGTGTATGAAGAAGCATTTTAAAATCGCATCGCTCGGGCTCACTTTGCTTTCGACTCTGGTTTTCGCCGCACAGCCCGATTGGTGGACGGAGTATTCCCTGGTCGATTCGAACCCTCGACAGGACAAGGCCGTGGCTACGATCGGGCAGGCAAAACACGCGGTCCAAAAGGCCTTCTCTTATTTGGAGGCTGAATTGTCTTCCGTCGGCGGTGCCGGTGCGGAAGTGACGGCGCTTTATCAAACCTTCTGTGCTGCGGTCCCGGATAGTCCGGACAATGATTTACAAGCGCTCACGCTCGGACAGCTCAAGTATTTAGCAAAACCTTTCTATGATCGATTCAACGATCCGGAGGTCGGAATTGATACAGCCACCATGAACCCGGAATCCACGGGGATTTACCCCTGGACAGTCGACCAAGAAGACGATGCGGACCTGGCCCTGGCGACCGTCGGGCAACTAAAATTCGTTTTTAGTTTCGATCTGGATGACTGGGCACCTGCCTTGGCGGCTGAAATAAAAGCCGAGCCTGAAACGCTTTCGGTGACCCTGAAAAAAGGGGAATCCGCAGTTGTGCCGCTGACGCTAAAAAATAAGGGGGCGGATAGTGTGAGTTTTTCTTCGGCAGTAGTAAATGGTGTCATTGAAGGAGGTGAACCCTACTTGATGGAAAATTCTTCAGAAGGCTCCGTTCCCTATAAGTTTAATGATATTTCCACAACAGGCATTGAGATGCCTACGTTATCAAATAGTTTTTATGCTGACGAAAGGGTGCCTCTTCCAGAGGGGTCAGAATTTAGTTTTCCCTTCTATGGGGGGAATTACACCGACGTGTATGTCGGGACCCGAGGTATTATCGGTTTTTCAGATAGCGATAACTACGCACATGCCTCACCAGGTCAGATTCCGCAAAGCTATTCGCCCAACCTCTTCATCGCCGCATTTCGCACTTCTTTGTTTCCGGGTTCGTCCAGTGAGGCGAAAATCTTTTTCAAAGAAGAATCCGATCCGGGCCGTTTGATTATTCAGTATGAACAGGTGCCCTCTTACTACGGGGACTATACATTTCAGGTCGTTCTACATGAAGATGGCGACATCTTTGTCTACTACGAGAATGTTCCAGAGACCCATGACTACTATAGCGTCGTTGGTATTGAGAATGCGGACGGTTCGGAAGGCTTGGAGGTATTCGCGTACGGCAGGGGCTTGAAGATTGAAGATAAGATGGCTCTGAAATTTTTCGCCAATACGGGCGAATTTGTGCAGGCGGCTCCAGGGTCCGGGGAGATTCCAGCCGAGGGCTGTTTTTTGATGGATGTTGAATTCCGGTCTGCGGTGGCGACTGCTCCCGGTGATTACGATGCAAGCTTAAAGATCAGGGATGAGCGATCAAGTGCTTCGCTTTTGAGCGTTCCTGTAAAAATGGAGGTGGTGAATCAGCCAGCGAACCTTGAGATCGTTCGACCCGGCTATGGAGTTGTCGTCGAACCCGGTGCGGCCCTAAATGTGGAATATACCGCGAGTGACCCGGATTTTGGTATCGAATCGGTCGCTTTACTGGTGAATGGGGCTGAGATTAGTCGCGCAGACGGAGATCAAGCTGAATACGCGGTAAGCTGGACCGCGCCAATGTTGCCAGGTTCCTATACCTTTGTCGCGAAAGCAGTTGATGCCTATGGCATGCAAAGATTTTCAAAGCCCTTAATAATAAGGGTGGGGGAGGATCAGGATTCGGATGGCATGCTGGATTCCTGGGAGTTGGAAAACTTCGGGGGCTTGGAGGTTTCGCCTCACGGGGATTATGATGGTGACGGGATGCTTAATATTTTCGAATTGAACCACGGCACAGATCCAAACGGTCCTGAAAGTATTAAGCACGGCGACGCACAACCGGGAAACTTTACATACTACTTGGTCGACCCTGAACTATCGTCCGAGACCGCGTATAAGAAAAGGTCGATTCGTTCTGCAATCGATGCTGCAGCTGATTTCGACGTCATCGAGGTTTTGCCGGGAACTTACGATTTGAGCGAAACCCTCGAAATTGATAAAAAACTTCATATTTTTGCTTCGGCCGGGGCTCGGAGCACGATCATGGATGCCAGCCGCTTCGATGTTCAATCCGATCAAAGTCCTCTCTCCCTCCTGGAGGAATGTGTCCTTTGGGGGATTACCTTTTATGGCCGAGACGTCCTTTTGGGTAATGGGCGATCATTTATATCAGCCCCGCTCTCTAAGAATGGCATAACGTTTTACGGCTGTCGCTTCCTCGAGTTCAGCGGCCGTGGTTTGTTTTACGTAAACGCGACCGATGTGACTTTTGTTTCGTGCACGGTAGCCGGTGGCAGGTCGAGTGCGATTTACGCTAGGGGTTCCTCCTCTTATCCATGCGAGCTTAAAGTGATCAACTCGATTATTTGGAACGATAGTGAGGAGCACGAAATAGCGGCATACTCAAATACGACAATCACCTGTGTGAATTCGATTATTCGGTCCGCGAATAAAGAAGTGCTTGGCGAAGGCCGTGTTTTTGATGATCCGGACCTTGCCTGGGATTATTCTCTTCATTCGGAATCTCCTGCTAGGGATTCCGGTTGGTCTGGAATCTATGCGGATCCGGATTGCGATGGTGAAACGGTGCGGGACGGATTTGTGGATATTGGCGCAGATGAATTTATTGATACGGATATAGACGGAATGCCGGACTGGCTGGAGAAAGAAAATGGATCTTCTGTTTCTGCTTCGGGTGACCTGGACGGCGATTATCTCAATAATCTGGATGAGTACCTTATGGCGACTGATCTATTTGAATGGGATACCGATTCGGATGGGAACAGCGATGCCCAGGAAGTTCATATCTTTGGCACAGACCCGACATCCGAAAAGGATTATGTCGATGCTGCTTACTTGTCGCCCTACGCCGGTACATCAGATTACGACGGGGATGGACTGTCGGGGACATGGGAGCTCACCTACGGATACAATCCTTTCGTGGATAATGGTGAAGCCGTTCTGGACCCGGACGGCGATGGTCTTTCCAACTTAAAGGAGTATCAAGGGCGTACGGATCCATTTAATTTTACCAACTTAGTCGGCGTGGATAGTGACGGGGATGGGATTCCTGATTTATGGGAGATGGACAACGGGTTGGACTTTAGAGATCCGAGTGATGGGGCATTGGACCCTGATCAAGATAGGCTCACGAATCTCCAGGAATATCTTGCTCAATCTGATCCAAACGATCCCGACCTGAATGATAATTCAATTCTGGATGGAGAGGATACAGATGATGTTGACAGCGATGGGATTCCGAATGGATGGGAGAAGCGCAACGGGCTGGATTTTCTGAATCCTGAGGATGCTTTACAGGATGCTGACTCGGACGGGTTGGACAATTACTGGGAGTATGTCCTCGGTTACGCATGGAATGATCCGGATTCACTATCGGACGGAATCTTGGATGGGGACAGGGATGATGATCGCGACGGGATGCCGAACGACTGGGAGGCGAAATACTCGCTCAATCCCCTTAGCGAACCGATCTCGCCGGATTGGAATTTGGACGAGGACAACGACGGCCTGCTTAACTACTGGGAATTTCTAATGAAGACGGATCCACTCAATCCGGATTCGGATGGGGATGGTAAGGCGGACGGAGTCCTGGATTCGGATTCGGATGGTATGCCTGATGCCTGGGAATTGGCTGCTTCGCTCGACCCATTGAGCGGAGCGGACGCCGACTCGGATATGGATGGTGATGGTTTGACGAATCTCGAAGAATTTTCAATCGGGACTAACCCAAATGCCGTGGATTCAGATTCAGATGGCATCAACGATCGGAATAGAGACTTTGACGGGGACGGTATGCCCAATGGATGGGAGCTGTTACATCACTTGGATCCGACAAACGAGATCGACGCTTCGCTGAACCCTGATGCGGACGAGTTAAACAACCTGGAGGAGTACATGGAGGGCGCGGATCCTAATTTATGGGACTCCGATTCGAATGGGATCGCAGACGGTGACCTCGATCTGGATGCGGATGGCATGGGTGACACCTGGGAAGTTCGGCATGGTCTCGATCCTGATTCTGAGGGTGATGCTTTGGACGATGATGACGGTGATGGAGTCATTAATCGTCTAGAGTACAGAGCCCAGACTGATCCACACCGTAGAGATTCCTCGGACGTAAATCTGATTATCTACTCAAATCTCGATTGATTGAAATTGATGCAAAAGTCGCTGCTTAATTTGATGAGAAAACGTATTTTTATTTACTGTTTATTGGTTTTTAAGCTCGGCGCCGGCTTTTTAGGCGCATCGCCCTGCGGTCCGGCAGCCAAGTTTGATCCCACTGGGGTAAGCTCGATTATGGTATCCGGGCGAGCGGTAATTAAAGGATTCAGCCAATACACAGAGGTCCCTGACGGTGAGCTCCCAACCCTCTATCGAATACAATCCTGGAAGGGGATCAATTGGTTCACAAGTTTCTGCCGATGGGAGATTGGGGAAGGATCGATTTACAGCGGAATGAATCGAATAAACCAGGAGGGTGAGTTAATCCTCGGTAAGGCGATCAAGAGTTTTGAGCAAGGTTACTGCGAAGCGGGCAATCCTGTTGAGACGGAGGAATTCTCTGAATTGAACAATTCGTTCTACACGCCTGATTACGCGGATGTGCATCCCGCTTGGTGCTATCGTGATAAATTTACCACTATCATCTCTAAAAATACTTACCAGGCGAATGCTAGCTATCTCGATGGTGGGCCGGGAAATTACTGCGGTTCAGCTTACTATGAAAGATACGGATCTCTTTTTGTGGATATTGAAGAAACCATGAGCAATCCTGAATCGGTGCACGATGTATTGCTCAGTTCGGTTAATGAGCCGGTTGTTCGCCAAGTGCCCCTTGGTGCTTTTGATAGAGAGGCGGCTTCTTACAAAACCTCGCTCGACGTGGAAGAGACTTACCTGCACACGCGTGGTAGCTTTTTGGAGATTCCGGTAAAAGCGAATTCCGTGCAGTTTGAAATCTCTTTCGAGGGCCTTTGCCCAGGAGACTATTACGCGGATTTTCAACTTAACTCGCAACAGGTAACTTCTGATACAGACGAGCCACCTGCCCCTGTTGAATACTACCGGACGGACGTCATACGCTTTTCCGTGAAGCAATCCGATGATGGCTACAAAGAGATCTCCTACGATGTCCCACTAGTGGAGGGGCGACATGTCTGGTTGGCAAATTTGCCTCAGGCGATTTCTGCGACTCGTTGTTCGGATGAATTAGCGGCTTCCTCGAGTGAACTGGGTAGTGTCTCGTGGAGCGTCAGCCTTGGACGCGTCGGTTACGAACAATCGGCAGGTAATATTTGGCTCATGTCGGAGGAAATTAACGCGAACTTGTTTACGCCGGCCGCGTTGTCTTTGGATTCGGATGTCAAAGAGCGTTGTGAAGTCATTTATGATGATAGCACAGGGGTTGTGCGCCAAGTCATGTCGGCCGAGGTGCTAGTCGATGTGGTCGTTATCTCCAGTGATATCTACGAGATTCGGTTATATCCTTCGGATGGGCTAAAGCGAGGGTATCGCACAAACTATTATGATACATCCTCGGCGGAGGAGCTGGTGGTTTACCGTTTTGAGCGGATCGGCACTGGGATGGATACACTCAGGATTTCAGAAACAAGAGGCGGTGACACTAGTTTTGAAGAATTTTATAACGACGCAGGTGCTGATCTCTGGCGGCACAAGCGGGGATCAGGCCTGGTCATAGAGGAATTGGCCGTAAGTCACTCGGCTGGCATCATAGCCAAGACGAGAACGTTAACCGACGGTTCCGGAAAAACGGCCTCGAAAGTCCTAGAAAGATTTAAACCAATCGCAGGTCTCAATCAACGGTTTGAGCGCGTCGAGGATCCAGACGGAGACGCCCTGACGACGCGTTGGATTTACTATGATGATCCGAAGAATGACGGGGAAAGCTACGGGCGGTTAAGAACAAAAATCGACCCAACCGGCTACTGGGAGACCTATTCATATGATTCCGAGACCCGTCGAATCGGAAAAACGGTATCGCAATATCTTGATGCGCCTCCGGGCAGTCCGGAAAGTCAGTGCCAGGTCGAACGTGTGTTGTGGTCGGAAATTCCGGATATGGATGGAGATCAGGTTCCCGAAAGCCTTAAAACAGTCGTGATGAAGGTAATGGGTAAGGAAACGTCCAGGGTCCATACGATCGATTTTTCAGCGCTTGTTGAGAATGTGCGAAGGGAGTACGAGCCTGCACCGTTTGCGGAACGCTTTCTGGGTGGCAATGTGAATGATGTTGGCCAGGAATATTATACGACAGAGAAAGTGTACAGATCCTCCTTCCGGGATCGCTGGATTATTGAGGCGATTGCCGAAGGTGCTGAGTGGAATGATTCTTCTAACACCCGGGTGACGAAGCAGCGGTTTTACGAATCAGGGCCCTTTGAGGGGCGGCTGAGGTACGTGCTCGGTTCGGATGGCTTGCTTGTTTCTTATGATTATCGGGAAACGAATGACGGAGGTACGATGGTAACGACCCATAAGGGTATACCTGAGGGCCCAGAGCTTTCGCGTGTGAGCCGGGGGACAAAGATTCGTGAAAACTATAATGCTGTCGGTAGCCTCGTCTCTCGTGAGGTGATCGATGTGGAGACCAGTATTGTGGTCGAATACCAACATGCCACCACCTTTGATGAACAGGGGCGTGTGACTGGATATGCTTATTCAGACGGTACGACCACACGGAGCAACTACAACTGCTGTGGCTTGGCGGATGAAACGGATATCTATGGCAATACGACCAGTTATTTTTACGATGACCTCGGTCGCGTGGATAGTGAGGTGAGATTGGGAATTACGACAGATTACACCTATGATGCGGCCGGCCGGATTGTGGAAAAGGCAGTGATCGGAACGGATAACACCTCGGAAATAATTCAAGAACAGCGCTTCTATACGCCAAGCGGTGAGTTGGACTACAAATTGGATGCGATGTCGCGTACGACCGACTATGAACGAATGGAAAATGGCGCGGGGCAGACTGTCCGAACGACGATAAATCCGGACGGTGGAAACGTGAAAAAGATATACCATCAGGATGGGCGTCTCAAATCGGTAGATGGGAGTGCGGCTTATCCTAAACAGTACGAGTATGGGGTGGTATTTGACACGCATAACAACCGCAGCTTTAACGCAACCTTTGTTAAGGAAATCCTTCTGGGTGATAACGGAGGCGAAGAGGAATTTACTGCGACCTATTATGATATGCTCGGACGGGTTTATAAAATCGAATATCCGAAGCTCACCTCGGAAGGGTCCGTGTTCGCTTATAAGTATTACGATAAGAAAGGACGCCTGGTTCGCGAGGTGGAGCCTGGAGACGGCACCAGTACGTTGTACGAGTATGATGCTTTAGGGCGTACGATCACGACTGCGCTGGATGTGGACGCTGACCAGCAAATTGATTATGCGGGGGCGGACCAGATTACGCGCACAGCGGAATCTTATTTCGAGGATCCTGTAAAAGGATTTGTCCGGCGATCAACTGTCGAGCTTTGGGAGATAGACGATTTGGACCAACCAACGGTTATTCAAACCAAAGATGTCGCGCTTTCGTCTCAGGATGTATGGACTTCTATTTACGGTCAAAATTCACACCAGAGCCTGAAGATTTCGGGTTCCGGTACTTATTCGCAGGTCCGAACCGCACAGGATGGTACGGTTAATAATACGACATATGTCGATGGGTATAGGAAAGAGTTGAAGGTTTCACATCCCGAGACTGGGAGTCTTGAGCAGAAAAAGTATAACTATGACGTATTTGGGCGTTTGGATAGTGTGGATGACGTTCGGAATGGGGTGACGGACTACGATTATTACCCTGACGGACGGATCCAATCAGTGACCCGACCCGACCCGGATACCTCAAAGGAGGGGATAGGCTATGACCCGCAAACGACCGAATATGTTTACCGGATTAATCTGGAAGATGGTCGTTTGATTTCGGTAACACTTCCCGATGCGTCCAGGCAACATTCTGCCTTTGGTCCGCGTGGTGGATTGATGAAGAGATGGGGTAGCAAGACTTACCCGGTTGAGTATACCTACGATCATGCTGGGCGCAAAGAATCGATGACGACGTGGCAGAACTTCGATGAGGAAAAGGGTGTGGGGATAAACGGAAGCGCGACCACGCAATGGATCTACAATAGACGTGGATTGTTGAAAGAGAAACGTTACGACGTGATCGATACATCGACTTACACGCCAGGGCCTCGATATGCATATGATGACACAGGTCGGCTGCATACGAGGACGTCTGCTCGTTCATTGGTGACGACTTACCGATACCACCGCGGAACAGGTCGCTTACAAAAGGTAGTTTATTCCGATGCCACTTCCGGCGTTACCAATACGTACACTCGGGCCGGGCGCCTTAAGACGGTCCAGGATGAAAGTGGGATTCGACAGTTGCAGTATGACACAGGGCGACTCACATCAGTCGAATGGGGCTCAGGGGCCTTGGCCGGCTTTCGGGTCGAACGCGGATATGATGAATATCTGCGCCCCAATTTTCTCCGTTTGAGTCAGGAAGAGAGGGAAGTCTACAACGTGAATTATGGCTACTACCCCGATTCACGCCTTCGGCAGGTATCCCATGGGCACTCCTTGTTTGAATACGGGTACCACCCGGAAAGTCAGTTGTTGAATCGGACGACTAGTCGTTACCGTGGACAAATTGGTTTACAGGTTGAGCGAGAATGGGATCGATTAAATCGGTTGGCATCGATCGAGACAGCCTTTGGTTACTCGAAGGTGCCGCTTCAGGCCTTCGACTATATCTACAATGATCTAAACCAACGTGAGCAGGTGCGTACTTTGGGATCGAAATACTGGGAGTACGGTTATGATGACATGGGGCAGGTGAAATCTGCGAATAAGAGGAGAGACTCGGATGGTGCCTCGCTGCCCGGCTACGGAAGTCACTACGCCTATGACGATATCGGTAACCGCCGGACGTCAGGGCCTCGAACCGCTTCGGAGCCAGGTTACAGTGAGTATTTTAGCGGTTCAGATGCGACGGGCGACCAGGGAGCAAATGCCTTAAATCAGTATGGGGGCCGCCGTCTCTCCAGATCGGTTCAGGTCATTGGTGAAGCGGATGCGTCAGCAAGCGTCACTGTAAATGATGGGCCGGCAACTCGGGTGGACGAAGTTTTTGGTGCGATCATCGATTATTCTACCGAGGATGCGCCTGATGAGGCACGTTATGAAACCCTCACGACGGTCGCCAAACTTTCGGAAGCAGGCGAGGATGGGGCCGATCTCGTCTCTGTTAAGGATGGCCGAGCCTATTTGGCACCAAATCCGGAAAATTTTGTCTACGACGCTGATGGGAATTTAATAGAAGACGGGCGTTGGAAATACACATGGAACGCGGAAAACCGACTCGTTGCGATGGAGACCCTGGCGGTCGCTTACAACGTCGGCGCGCCTCGTCAGAAGTTGGAATTTGCCTACGATTCGAGAGGTCGACGTTTCTCCAAAAAGGTCTACGAATGGGACACATTATCCAGTAGCTTTCAGCTCTCGAGTAGTACTCGATACCTCTATAACGGCTGGAATCTCATCGCGGAAATCGATGCGATGGCCCCTTCGTCACCCGCCATCCGGTCGACTTATGTCTGGGGCCTCGATTTATCCGGGACTACGCAGGGCGCCGGCGGTGTCGGCGGACTCCTGGCCGTAAACAACCAAAATGGTTCGACATACTACCCCGCCTTTGATGGAAATGGCAACGTAATGGCTTACTACGCAGCAGACACCGGAGAAAGCGTGGCTGAGTTCGAATATGGCCCCTTCGGCGAGCCCCTCCGCGAAACCGGCCCCAACGCCGAAGCATTTAATTTCCGCTTTTCCACAAAATACCAGGACCTCGAAACCGAGCTACTTTACTACGGCTTCAGATATTATGATCCCGTGACGGGTAGATGGCCATCCAGAGATCCGATTGGTGAGCGCGGCGGGTTGAATCTCTATGGTATGGTTGGCAATGATCCAGTAAATATATTCGATATACTTGGTTTACAGGGATCGAGAAGCTCGAGAAGTGGTTACACTCCTGATGGCGGTCCTTGGCTGACTCGGGAATATTGGACTATGAGATTCGATACCTCACAGAATCCGACGTTATCTAGGCCTGGACTTTTTGGGTTAAAACGTCGCGTGGCTGACTACAGAACCTCTGATTATGTAGTTCCGGAAACCGCGAATTTTACTATCAGCATATCTACTGGCCCAAATCGAACGCCAGGCTCTGATTTTGGCAAAGTCAATACCCTGGATATTCCTACGGGAACAAAGACTTTTCCAGTTACACCTAACGCCGACCGCATACCAAATCCTGATAAAGTTCCTGATGGCGTTTATCCGTGTCTAATCCGCGTGAAATGTAATCAGAAGTGCAAATGTGGAAATGATAGTAAAACGGTTTCTTGGACTCCTCGGGATGGTGTGTTTGCCAGTTTCATTCCTGGGACTTTGTATCAAACAAATCCGTATAGCACATTGCCCGCAAATACTGGTTGGGAATGCCGTCCAGATTCAGGGTTCGAGGAATCCTCGTGGAGTGGGTCTCTTGCTCAGTCGTTCTGTGGTGACGGAAAAAAGAAGTGTAGTAGTGCGAAATAAGAATATACCTTGGTTTAATCGCTGCCTTAGTAGGGTGTTCTTCCTCCTAGCTTTTTTTCTGGTCGCTTGCTCAAGTGAGAAGGACGAATATCACCAGGATGACAAAGAACTCGCGCCCGTTGATTGGTCGAAATGGAATCGACCCGAACTCCATTATTATGTTCGAGAAGGGGAGATAGAAGAAATCAAAAAAGCGATTAAAACGAATCCATCAGTTGTGTCAGAAAAATCTGCGAATGGTAGCGGTAGCGCATTGTTTGAAGCTGTTAGGCATGGGAAGTATGAAATTGTTTCTTTGTTAGCTGAGAGTGGTGCCGATGTGAATGAAAGCTTACAGTTTATTGATTACAACTCTCCAAATGTCCCGAAGCTCGATATGAGGGGCTATACTCCTCTTCACTTGGCCGTTGAAAATGCTGACGGTAGGATGGTGAAGCTTTTGCTATCTTTGGGGGCGTCGACTGATGCAACTTATCACGGGAAGACAGTTCTCGAATTTGCGCGCGAACAAAAAAATTCTAGCCTTATTGAGATACTGAGCAACGAGACAGAGTCAGACTAGGGGATTGAAAAGATTTAAAAGGGCAGGCTAATAATAATGCTGTATCCGCTGGGGCATTTTCAGGGACAGGCTAAATCCATGAAACCAAAATGGTTCGACATACTACCCCGCCTTTGATGGAAATGGGAACGTAATGGCTTACTACGCAGCAAACACCGGAGAAAGCGTGGCTGAGTTCGAATATGGCTCTTCGGCGAGCCCCTCCGCGAAACCGGCCCCAACGCCGAAGCACTTAATTTCCGCTTTTCCACAAAATACCAGGACCTCGAAACCGAGCTACTTTACTACGGCTTTAGATATTATGATCCAGTGACGGGTAGGTGGCCATCCAGGGACCCGATTGAGGAGCAGGGCGGACTGAATCTTTATGGGTTCGTCGCTAATAATCCCATTGGTTATATTGATATTCTTGGAGGTGCTCCATTTGACCCAAGCGTAGGTGCGCATGATCCTTATTACAATGTGCCTGGGCCTGGTTTTTATAAAGTAACAGGCCCCGGCTTTCAGTCTTATAACAGGGGTTCGGAAGGCACTTCTGGTCCTTCTTCTGGAACTCTACCTGATTGTCCGTGCCCTAGCAAAAATTGGACAGGAAGCGGCACTCTTAGTATCTATCAATTTGGGGTGGGGTATGCTGGTACCCGGGGGACTTATACATGCGAGGGCAGTCCAAAAATATTTGTTGAGGTTGAGGGATCGGATGCTGCATTGGGAATAGCCGGGCAGTTCAGAGCAACATTTACAAACTTTAAGAGAATTACTGGAGTCTCCACCGGTAGAGGGCTGCTTAACCGGTTAATGGTTGATGAGTCCACCATTGCAAGTATTGGCTTCAAAGCCTTGGGAGGTGCCTCAGGAAACATTGAACTTAAAACTGGTAGAAACATATTTTCTGGTGGAGGCGAAGTTAGTTTGGAAGGGGGCGGTAGTGTTGGTGTCCCTGGGACTGGGATTAATGTTGGAGGCAAGGGAGCAGTCAGCGGGTCGGGAAGTCCTTCAGTCGGTTTCACTGGTTCATTTGGCGTAAGCGCACCATTTGAGGCTTTAAATTCAATTACGGTAGACATTGATGTTGTTCGCTAAGAAGGCTCTCTTTGATTCAATTATCGGCAGCGCTTATATCTGTTTCATATACGCGTGCTCGGATATTGCGGTCTCGGGTGAGCGGACGGCACCAATTATTGGGCTTAATTATACTACAATGCTTGTGGTATTTTTGTTTTACTCGATAACAGTCTTTTTGATATCAATGTGGGCTTCGTGGAAACATTGTGAAGGTCTTAAAGATAAGACTAAAAAGAGATACTGGCTTTCCCTAATCGGGGCCTTCGCATTTTTGGGGGCGACTATTTATTACGTGAAGATCATTCGACCGAGCCTAGGACCAAATAACTGAAATGAGCAGAGAAATACCTACACTCGCAAAAGTTATTCTCTGGGTTTCATTATTTGCAGGCGGATGGAATGGCATTCTTGCCAATATGTTCCTTTTGATTTCTCCGAGCGAGCACTCCATGTTCGCTGCAGATGGAATGAGAGTAGTTTTACTAGCAGCGGGTATTGTCGGACTTTATATCGCAGCAACTTCGATTCTTGCCTTAAGAAGCAAAGAAATTGGAAGAAAGGCATACTGTTATGGAATTATAGCTGTAGTAGTGTTTATTATCGCATGGTATGGCTTCAATGTAATGCGCTCCCCTCAGTTCACTATTATTATTGCTGGTGTAATAGGTGCCCTAATTCCTTTGGTAACCTGTTTTGCTGTCTACAAATACTTTAATTCGCGGGCTGTCTTGAAAGCATACAGGGAAACCGGAGGGGGTCATTCCGTGCGAAGCGAAGGGGTCAAACGTAGAAAATAAACTTTGAGCGTTATCCGAGGCATCAACGAAACAACGCCCCGCCCGGCAATCCACGGCCACAACTTCCAAGTCGACCGCCCCCGACCACCCCGCCGCCGTTCGTAGCATCGCCGTCTTTTCATCCAGGCTGACGCCAGCACCTTCAATCCCCCCGCGCCCGGTTCCCCGGAACTCCACAAGCGGGATCTCCGATGCTTTCCATTTTAGCCGCTCGCCCGCGCTTCCCGTCGGCGGCCGCGTTTAGCTCTAACGAGCACCACGCGCCCACCTGGTCCGCGCTCCCGTTTTGTGCCGGTCCCCGCCACGCAGCCCCCCGAGGGGGCTTTCCCCCAGCCGCCTGCGGCGCGGTTGCCCCGCGCTTCGCGCCGCTCACGCGCGCGCCGCAGTCGCGCAACAACCCAGCCCGCCGCAGGACAGAGGCACGGCTTCAGTCGCTCAGGCTCCTTACCCCGATCCTCTGTGACATGAAAAAAGGGACAGGCTAATAACAATTGACACGTGAAAGCCTCGATAAGGGCTCGGATGCCCTGATTGATTTAGCTATTGCTCTTCCATCGGCTGCTACAGGAGCTGCAAAGCTTAGTCAAAAGCTCGTTAATAAATCACTAACTGATTTCATTAAAGATGAGACCGCGGATGCTATAAAGGAATCAATAGTATCAGAGATTGGAGATGCGTTGAGTAATTCTTCATTAGATATTCCCAAAGAACTGTCTAATGCTGTTGGTGGGGAAGTAGCTGATCGTTAAAAAGAAATGGCTGAAAGTGGAAAACTAGACCTTGAAAACTTGGAGGCAGATGCTCTGGAGAGCTTGCTCGATGACTTGATAAAAAAGAGTTGGAAGCATCGTTGCGAAGGAGTTGCAAGACGATCAAGTAGTTTTAAGATGCCGTTCTCAGTGAAGGAAAAAATTTTAAATATTATGGCTCGTTTAAGGAATTTCCTCGTCTTACTCGTTGGTTTTTTGGGCTTTTTAAGCTCTAGCGCGAGTAACTTGGGTAGCGTCTCTCTGGAAGATGAATACCTCACGAAATACCTGAAGCATGAACCGAGTAGATATGTTTTATCATTGGCCTGTCGGTATAAGAAAATTGATGATGCACTTCCTAAGCCCGAAGAAGCTTGGTTTGTTTTAAAATATGTCGGATCACTTCATGTCGTCGGGGAGTATAAGGAGTCGGTTCGAATCTTGAGTCGGTTTACTAGTGAGCAGAAAGAATTATTAGCGAGTCATCCTCGGATTAAAGATGTTGCTTACACGTTACTAGCACACGCTTATGCAAATTCAGGACTAGATGATTTGGCATATCAATCTCTTGATGAGGTTCGTTTTGAGAAACCTTCTTTAGGGGATGTTTTATCTATGGCGATGGTTTACCGCGACCTAGATCGAATGGACATTGTGCGGAACCTTGTTGGGCGAATTTCTTTCGATGATGTTTTTAACAACATAAAAGAATACGATGATTCTGATGTTCCCACTTATGTCGCGCTATTAATTTATGTCGGTGATGTCGATTTAGCCTCTAAGTTGTTCAACCGATTTAGTAACATCGAAGGCTATCAGGAGGACGACTTCGATAAGTATTTACGCCTTAAGATTGCCTTATCGACTTCTCGCGATGCCGAACAGGTAAAACAGCTATTTGAAGAGTTTGAAGATGACGTTCACTTTTTGCCAATTATAAGGGCTGAGGACTGAGGTCAAAAGAAGATGACACGGGAGGAGTTGCCAGGTCCGAAGGGGCAAAAAAGGGGCGCTTCGTAAAAACATAAAAAATGCAACCGACCCCCACTCAGCTGTAAGCGTCCGAGGTACGACCTCCTATTCAGTTGGGGTTAAATCCGGTATATTGGCGGCATGGAATCACTGGATACTGAAGTCGTGGAAGATATGGAGAAGCGGGATGACCGTGGCCGTCGCTTAATAAGCAAGGAGCAGTGGGCGGAGCTTTTGTCTGCTTACGATTCCAGCGGGCTTACTCAGCGTAATTTTTGTCGGCGCGAAGGGCTCAACTTCAACAGTTTCTTTTATCAGCTCTCGCGTCGGCGGAAGAAGGCATTGCCTAAGGAAGCGCCGACTCCGAAGTTTCGCCAGCTACAGCTCAGTTCCGGACATAAAAATAGGGACAGGCTAATAATACTTGACAACGACTTCAATTTGAGTGATTTCCTTATCTAAGCATGCGAACCCGAAGGCTAAAAGTACTTGGTAGCGATGCGACCTATCACTGTATGACCAGAACGGTGAATGGAGAGCGTTTGTTTGGGGACCGCGAGAAGGAGATCCTGCGGAAGATGATCTGGCAGGTGGCGGATTTCTGCGGGGTCGAGGTGTTGACCTACTGCGTGATGGCGAATCACTTTCATGTCCTTTTGCGGGTTCCGGATGCTTCGGAAGTCTCTGAT
>NZ_QHJQ01000016.1 GCF_003185655.1 Coraliomargarita sinensis
GAACGGAAGCAACATCCGCACGGTCCAGGAGCTTCTGGGGCATACCTGCGTCGAGACGACCATGATCTACCTGCATGTGATGGAGGACGAAAAGGATCAGACGCTGAGCCCGCTGGACGCGCTTTAAAATAAGTTATAAGCTTTGTGGGGAACCACCCCGGATTCTGAGGACAGGGGGACAGTTGGTAGACTTGGGCTGACAATCGCTTGAGGGGATTTTTATCCGCCATTTTGGCGAATCCTGAAAGTAGATAAGTCTTTGATTGATTTACTGGCTTTTGTTTTTGGCTTCTAACCCATCTTTTGAGAATCATCCGTCTGACGAGCGGATGCGACGCAAGTGTTTCCCAATGGTCATACGTCTGGCGGGCGGATGCGACAGGCTGTAGTGCTGCGCCTGCTACCAGCTCCGCGCCGGTGCGGCGCGGAGGGTCTCAAAGCGTGACGGGTCGACTTCGCGAACGAAGCGGCTGGGGTTGAGGCGCATGACCTGGTTGCCCTGATTGTTGAGCATCGGATAGGTGAGGTAGAGTTCTTCCTTGGCCCGGGTGACGGCCACGTAGAAGAGGCGGCGCTCTTCTTCGAGATCGCCCTCGTCGATAGTGCGTTTGAGCGGGAAGGTGCCGTCGGCCAGGCCGATGACGAAGACGACGGGAAACTCCAGCCCCTTGGCCTGGTGGATCGTAGTGAGGCGGAGGCAATTCTTCAGGTCCTCCGGGCTGCGCTCGTTGCTCTCCGAGGCGAGTAGCACGAGCTGGGCGAGCAGTTCCTCCATGGTGTCGTAGCGGGCGGCGAAGGCCACGAGGCTCTGCAGGTCGTCGGCCCGCTCGGTCCAGTTTGGGTAGATCTCGCGGATGTAGCTGCTGTACCAGCCGTCGAGGGCCAACTGCACCAGGTCCTGCGGGGCCTGCTCGCTGAGGGCGTGGACCAGCTCGCGGATGGTCTCGGCCAGCGAGGGCCATTCTTCCCTTGCATCGGCCGGGACTTTCTTAAGCACGTCCTCCGAGCAGAGCACGTCGACAAAATTCTGCTCCAGCTTTTCCGCTCGTTCGCGGATGAACTTGTGGAGCTTTTCCGCCGTTTTGGGGCCGACCTTGGGCAGGAGGGTGGTGAAGCGGGCGAAGGCGGAAACGTCGGCCGGGTTGGAGGCGAAGCGCAGCTGGGCGGTGAAGTCCTTGATGTGGGCCTGCTCGAAGAAACGCACCCCGCTGGTGATTTGGTAGTCGATATTGCGGCGGGTGAGCTCCATCTGAAGGTCCATGGCCTGGTAGTGGGCGCGGTAGAGCACGGCGACGTCCGACAGGTCGCGGCCTTCCTCGACCAGCCCTTCCAGGCGCTGGATGATGAACTGGGCCTGGCCGCGGGCATCCATCAAAGGCACGAAGTAGGGCTTTTCGCCGGAGTCGTTGACCGCACGGAGTTCTTTATTGTAGCCGAGTCCGGCCGGTTGGGCGCGCAGCACATCATTGGCAAAGCTAAGTATCTCGGGAGAGCTGCGGTAGTTGGTCTCGATCTTGTGCAGCTCCGCGCCTTCGTGGCGCTCGCTGAAGCGCATAATGTTGTCGAAGTTGGCCCCGCGCCAGGTGTAGATGCACTGGGCGTCGTCGCCGACGGCCATCACCTGGTGGTGGGCGGCGAGGGTATCCACGATCTCGGACTGCAGGCGGTTGGTATCCTGAAACTCGTCGACCAGGATGTGCTTGAAACGGTCCTGATACTGTCGGGCTACCTCCGGATGTTCGCGGAAGAGTTTGAGCAGGTATTCCAGCAGGTCGTCGTAGTCCACCACCTGCTGCTCCAATTTCGCCTTCTGGTAGTCCTGGTGGAAGCCGGCGATCTTGTCGGCCATGCCGTCGAGAAAGGGGTAGCGGTCGGCGGCCTCATCGTGGACCGAGCCGCAGGTGTTGCGGGCGTAGCTGATCAGGTTGTGAAGGACCTTGGGCTTGGGGTTGTTCTTGGTTTTGATGAACTTGGCGTCGCGGGCCTGGATGGCGGTTTTGAGGATACTTTCCGCCTCGCTCTCGTCGAGAATGGTGTAGTGGCGCTTCAGGCCGATGAGCTCCCCGTGCTGGCGCAGGATACGCTGGGCGATGCTGTGGAAGGTGCCGCCCCAGAGGTAGCGGCGGGGTATGCCGGTCAGGTCCTCCACTCGCTCCAGCATCTCGCGGGCTGCCTTGTTGGTAAAGGTGAGCAGCAGGATTTCGTTGGGTTGCACGCCTTGATGGAGCAGATAGGCCACGCGGTAGGTGAGGGTGCGCGTCTTGCCCGAGCCCGCACCGGCCAGCACGAGTGCGGGCCCCGGTTCAGCGGTAACGGCGGCGTATTGCTCGTCGTTGAGTTCGGCGCGGAAATCGATCGGTGGGAGTGGTGAAAGCACGGGTGGGTGGTTAAGTGGTAGGTCGTTGAGTGGTTGATCCGCCTTCGCCCTGTCGGGGCTACGGCGTGACGTGGTGGTGGGTGGTGAGTTGCGGGATGCGGGATACGTGATACGGGATATGGGAGTGGGGCAAATTCTTAATTATAATCTTACTCATAATCCTTTGGCTGTGGGCTGTGATTTGGGATTGGGATTAGGATTAAGAGTAAGATTAAGTTTACGATTAAGATTAGGATGAAGCAGAGGGGATTGGGGTAAGAGAGGGGTTGCGGTTTATGCCAGCTTGGTTTCCCTCGGGGGGATGCAGATTATTCCTTCCGAGATGTTACCGGGTCGAGATGAGGCCGCGCTTCGCCGCTTTTTGGAGGGTTGTAAGGAGGCGGCGGTGACGAAGGGGCATTTTCAGATCGCGAGTATTTCCCTGGAGGTGAAGCACATCGCGCCTCTGGCGGTGCTGCAATCCATCTACGAGCCCGAGGAACTCCACTTTTACATTGAGCGCCCGGCCGACGACGAGGCCATTGCCGGAGCCGAAGCGGTGGTGCAGGCCCGCTTCGATGGCCCGGGCCGGTTCCAACAGGTGCAGGCCTTCGCAGACGATGTTTTGGAAAACACCATCGTGGTGGGTGACTTGAGTGAGGCCTTTACCGGTCCGCATTTTTTTACCGCCTTCAGTTTTGAAGACAGTGTTGCCGAGGGGGGCGAGTTTCCGGCGGCTACGGTCTTTCTGCCCCGCTGGCAGGTGTCCCGTTCCAAAGGGAAGTACGGTGCGGTGGCGAATCTGAAGATCGATGCCGGGACCAATCTCGACGAGGCAGTGGCCCGCGTCTGGGGCGCCTATCAGAAGTTCGGGGCCTTTGACTACGGAAATGATCCGGCCAATGACAAGCCCCCGGAGCAACCGGAGCCGTGTTCGCGCCGGGAGTTGGCGCCGGGCGTCTTTGAGGGGGCCGTCAAGCAGGCTCTCGAATCGATCCGAGAGGGAGAGTTTGAAAAGATCGTCCTGGCCCGGGGGATCGAGCTGGAGGCAGATGGGCCCTGGCAGCCGCTGGATGCGCTCAACCGCTTGCGCGAGCGTTTCGGGTCCTGTTTCACATTTTCCTACGGTGGCGGATCCGGGCGCAGCTTTATCGGGGCCACGCCTGAGCGGCTTCTCCAGATTCGTGACGGGCAGCTACTGACCGAGGCGATTGCGGGCTCTGCCCCGCGTGGGCGCAACGCCGGCGAGGATGCCGCATGCGCACGGGGCCTCCTCGACAGTGAAAAAGACCTCCGCGAGCATGCCTGTGTGCGTGACTCCATCCTGCGGCGTCTAGAGCAAGTGGGGATTGAGGGCATCGCCGACGCAAGCCCCCGCATTCTGCCCCTGGCCAACGTGCAGCACTTGCATACACCCATCCATGCGGAAGTGGGCGAATCGGTGCATTTGCTGGAGGTGCTGAGTGAACTGCATCCCACACCGGCGGTGGGCGGGACGCCGAGAGAGGCAGCGGTGCCACGGATTCGCGAACTTGAACAAATGGACCGCGGGCTCTATGCCGGGGTGGTCGGTTGGTTCAACCACCTGAATGAAGGCGAGATGGTGGTGGGGATTCGCTCCGCTTTGATCGATGGCAAGCGGGCCAAACTCTACGCCGGTGCCGGGATCGTGGAAGGCTCGGATGCGGAGAAAGAAGCCCGGGAAACCGAACTGAAACTGAATGCCCTGTTGGATACACTTTGAACTCGTTGGCGTCCCGTTTTTAGGCAGTGGCCCAACCCTGGAAAAGAAGGACCGGCTGAAGGCGGTACGCTAACGTGAGAGCCTGGCGGGGATCATGTGGAAATTTGCTATCGCATTGGACTGGTAGAGGCCTAACGTCGCGAATCTATCAACTACTGATTACGCTAACTTATGATACGGAGATTGGGCAGCCTTGCACTCGGGACGGTTCACGAGCTTGGAGAGATCAGCCTTTTTGGGCTGTCCTCCCTGGCCGGTTTCGGTTCCCAGCGCCATCGCATGGCGAAACTGGTTACGGCGATTCATGAGATTGGCGTTCGCTGCACGCCTATTGTGGCCACAGTCGGTCTGTTCACGGGTTTGGTGATGGGCCTGCAACTCTATTACACTCTGGTCCAGTTTGGTGCCGAGTCCGCGCTGGGGACTGCAGTGGCCCTCTCGCTGATTCGTGAGTTGGGGCCAGTCCTGACGGCCTTGATGATCGTGGGGCAGGCGGGTTCGGCGATGGCTTCGGAGCTAGGTATTCAGAGGAATGACGAGCAAATCGATGCGCTGCAGACCATGAGTATCGACCCGAAAGGCTACCTCGTCGGGCCGCGACTGGTCGCTGCACTGATCTGTTATCCGATTCTTACCGCCATATTTGATTTGATTGGAATTCTAGGCGGTTACCTGACCGGCTCGGTATTGCTAAGTGTCGATCCTGGGGTGTATTGGGCACGTGTTTTTGAGAGTGTGACGTGGGCCGATGTTCGAGGAGGGTTCGTGAAGGCGATCGTCTTCGGCCTGCTGACCATCGCCATCTGCGCCTACCGGGGGTTTAATACTCACCGGAAGGCTTCATTCCCGGGGGTGCGGGGCGTCAGTGAATCGGCAACACGCGCCGTCGTCTGGTCGAGCGTAAGCGTGCTTGCTGCAGACTATTTGATCACTTCATTTCTACTCTAAATGGATGCAAATCTAAGTATACGCGGCCTTAAGAAACACTTCGGGGATAAGAAAGTGCTGGATGGGCTGGATCTGGATGTTCGGGAAGCTTCGGTCACCACGGTGATCGGGAAAAGCGGTATCGGTAAATCGGTCCTCTTGAAATGTATCGCTCATTTGCTGGAGCCGGACGGTGGCACGATCGAGCTTAACGGCAAGCCGATCAGTAAGGCCCACCGCCCCGGCCAGGATGGGTCCTTGTTCTTCAGCTACATGTTTCAGAACAATGCGCTCTTCGATTCCCTGAGTGCTTTCGATAATATCGCACTGCCGCTGCGTGAATCGACGGGCCTTTCCAATAAGGCGATACGGGAGCGGGTTGACCGTATGCTGGAACAGGTGGAACTGACTGAAGCATCGGACCGCTACCCCGGCGAATTGTCCGGTGGCATGAAGAAGCGGGTTGCTTTGGCGCGCGCCCTGATTACGAACCCGCAGGTGGTTCTCTTTGACGAACCGACAACCGGACTGGATCCGGAACGTAAATACACGGTCTTTGAAATGATCGCGGATTATCGTGAGCGTTTCGGCTTTACCGCATTACTCGTGAGCCATGATATTCCTGAAGTGTTCGGTATCAGTGATCAGGTCGCCTGGCTGGACGAAGGCGTGATTAAATTCTACGGTCCGCCCAATGAACTGGACGACGAGGCCGAGTCTGCACTTGCTGGATTTTTGAATAAGGCTAACCATGGAAAATCGATCCGTTAGTCCACCGAATTTATTATGAATAATCGAACCATAGAATTTTTCGTCGGTTGCTTCGTTCTCGTCGGGCTGTTGGCTGTTTTTTATCTGGCGTTGCAGGTGGGCGGCGCGCGTTTTTTTGGAAGTGACAGTTACGAGTTGCAGGCACGCTTCAGCAGTATCAGCGGCGTGAATACCGGCAGCCGGATTGAAATTGCAGGCGTCCCCGTAGGCACGGTTAAAAAGATTACCTTGAACGACAACTATCATGCCATCGCGACCCTGGAACTGCCGAATCATATTCAACTGGATGACGACACCATCGCATCGGTTAGAACGTCTGGTCTGATTGGAGACCGTTTTATTGAATTATCGCCCGGAACTTCAGGAGAAAGGTTGGTAGAAGGTGGCACGATCGTTTTAACGGAGACTGCGTTTAGTTTAGAGAATGCATTAGCGAATTTTGGAGGTGGTGCGGCTCGTTCTATTGGAGTGGACAGCTACGAGTTGAAGGCACGTTTCTCGAGTATCAACGGCATCCAATCCGGGAGTTCGGTTCAGGTGGGCGGAGTGCAGGTCGGCTCGGTTATAGACGTCGAGTTGAATGATAACTTTTATGCCATCGTGACGCTGGAACTTCCCGAATCTCTTGAGCTTGATGATGACACGATTGCTTCCGTGAAAACAGCCGGCCTGATTGGCGGCCGTTTTATCGAGCTTTCCCCGGGAGGCTCAGGCTTTGCTTTGGAGCCGGGTGATATGATTGTCGACACCGAGTCCGCACTGGATATCGAAAATTTAATCAGTAAATTTGCCCTCGGCGGCATCGACAAAGAGGAAAATTAACACTTACTGTACAGTGTGATGAAAAAATTTCTTTATGGTTTCGTTTTGGTATGCCTTGTCGCGGGGACGACGGCACAGGCCGGTCAGTCCGAGTTGGAGAAACTTCGCGGTACGATCGACGCCGCTCTGGATGTGATTTACTGTGATTCCAACAGTGAATTGTCCAAAGAGGAGAAACAGGCAAAGGTCCGGTCCGTTCTTGAGGATAAGTATGAACTCGACGTCATCATCCGGAGAGCCATCGGCCGCAACTGGCGTGAACTGAATAGTGAGCAGCAAGTTGAGGTTCTTGAATTGGTCAAGACACTCATTGTTAAGGCATATGTCAACTGGATGGAGGGTAAGGCCCGCCCAGAGGTCGAACTCGGAGAGGTGGTTCTAATTACGGACAAGCGTATGGAGATTCCCAGCAAGGTGCACCTGGAAGACCAAACAGTCACCATGCTTTACCGCTTGGGCAAGATGAAGAGCGGGTGGCAGGTCTACGATGTCGTAGCGGAGGATATCAGTGTTGTCTCGAATTACCGTCAGCAAATTGATGATCATTTTCGTAAAGGCGATGCGGAAGGATTGATCGCTAAACTAAACGAACTGCTAACCAAGGATGAGATTGATGAGAACCTTACCATTTAATATTACGGCCACTGTGTTGTTGGCCTTATTCGCGCCGCTCAGCACATGGGGAGAAGGGGACTACCTGAGTGAAGCGGACCTCTATGGAGAGGAATTGGAGAACAATATCGAGGTTAGTGACCCGCTGGAGGCGATCAACCGGTACACATTTAAGTTCAACGATTTCGTCTACCTCAATCTGATCGAGCCACTGGCGGATGGTTATCAGGCTATAACCCCTGATCCTGTCGAGGAAGGTGCTAGTAATTTTTTCGATAATTTGAAGTATCCTGTCCGTTTGGCGGGCAATTTACTCCAGGGCCGCCTTAAAGGGGCTTGGGTTGAAAGCGGGCGCTTCGCGATCAACTCCACTGTTGGTGTCCTTGGCGTTGCCACCCCTGCTGATCACGTGAAAGGCTTTGAGCCGATTCCAAAAGAGGACATTGGGCAGGCATTGGGAAGCTGGGGCTTGGGCGAAGGTCCATATTTGGTCATTCCGCTGCTCGGGCCATCCAACTTACGCGATTTTGGGGGTTACATGGGTGACCGAGCTGTGAATCCTCTCGATGAGCCCTTCAGTCTCATTGACGATTGGAACTGGGAGTGGCGCCTGGCGTTGACCGCAACGGAAATTACGGTGATCAGCCCGGATTTGCTCCAGCGCTATAAACAGCTCAAGGGCTCGGCTATTGATCCTTACAGCTCGCTGAAGAACGGATATACTCAGATGCGGCGGGCAGCGATTGAAGAGTAATATCGTCCTGTGATTTTCTGATGAATCGAGAACGTTCGCGGGAGCGTTTGCCCTCCATGCTTCGTCAAAATGATGCAGGTCAGTGCGGGCCGATTACGTGTCATGAAGCATAAAGTAGCGTTGGAAATTCTCACTAACCTGTGCGGCCAGACTGGGCAAAGGCTGGCCGCGTAGCTCTGCAATCGCCTGATATGCCGCCCGGATGTTTCCCGGATGACAAAGGTCGGGTTCCTCCATCGCAAATTCCCGATGCTCTTCCGGCGGCAGGAAATTAGGGGCGTCCGTCTCGATCAATAAACGATCGTCCGGGACCTGTTGGATCAGTTCCGGTGCTTTTTTGGCATTGGGTTTCAGCTGGCCGGCATTGAATGAAAAGTGGGCCCCCAGGTCCAGTAGAGGCTTCATGGTTTCGACGGGGCCGCTGTAAGCGTGGAGTTTAAACCCGCGTTCCGGCAGCTTCATGGAGCGAAGTGTCTTTAACAGAGGCTCGTGCGCCTTGAGGCAATGAATCGAAGTGGGTAGGTTGCGTTCAGCAGCCAGTGACATTTGCCAGATGAAGGCTTTCTGTTGTCGCTTGATGTCGTGCCCGTCGATCCACTGATCCAGCCCGATCTCGCCGATCACCTTGATCCCCCGTTCCAGGAATTCAATAAGCAGGGCCTGCCAGGTCTCGGACGCGCGATTCACCTCCCAGGGGTGTAGGCCCACTGCGGGGATGAAGCGATTATCTTTCTGGGACATTTCAACCACCGCAGGCCAGTCTTTCGGTGAGGTGCCGATAATGATGGCCTTGTCCAAATTGATACCTTGGTAGCTGTCCAGCACTTCCGGCAGCGAATGCTTGAAACGCTCATCCGCAAGGTGCACATGCGCGTCGTATAGGGGGTGTGGCATCATCTTAGCCATACGTTTGTTGCCACTTCAGCCGAAGATAAAGCGACAAACCTGTCGCTCTCACTTTGCGGCCATGCAGGATTTGGCAAATCGTTGAATAGATTCCACAATTCGGCTCAGGCCGTTTCGGCGGTTGGGCGACAAGTGTTGGGTGATCCCGACCTCACCAAGGAACTCGGCGTCGGTTTCCACGATGTCCTCGGGCTTTGACTCGCTATAAAAATCACAGAGCAGGGAGGCGATGCCTTTGACGATCGCCGAGTCGGATTCGGACTTATAGTAGCAGAAACCGTCTTTAAACTCAGGCACCACCCAGAGTTGTGACATGCAGCCTTCGATCTTAAAGCTGTCGATACGCAGGTCCTCCGGGAGCCCTTCCGCGTTCTTGCCGCGTTCGACGATGTGCCCGAGGCGCTCATAGGCATCCGGGATCAAGGTGATTTCCTCAATGAGAGCGGCTTTCTTGTCTTCGAGTGTCATAATCCAATTTATTTCTAATCTAGGACTTGGGGATTAGAAGTCAAAAAAGCCCGGCGGGAAATCCCGCCGGGCCTTGCCAAATAGGTTGCTGGCCCGATTAAGACTTCAGCGTGCCGGCGTAAATCGCGTTGTCGCCCAGTTCTTCTTCAATGCGAAGGAGCTGGTTGTACTTTGCGATGCGGTCGGAGCGGCTCATGGAACCGGTCTTGATTTGACCGGCGTTGGTCGCCACGGCGATATCGGCGATGGTGGTGTCTTCGGTTTCACCGGAGCGGTGGGAGACTACGGAGTTGTAACCGTGTACTTTGCCAAGTTCGATCGCCTCGAGTGTTTCCGTCAGGGAGCCGATTTGGTTCACCTTGATCAGGATGGAGTTGGCCACGCCGAGATCGATGCCCTTTTGCAGGAATTCGACGTTGGTCACGAAGAGGTCATCACCAACGAGTTGAACCTTGTCGCCGATCTTGTCGGTCAGTGCCTTCCAGCCGTCCCAATCGTTTTCGTCGCATCCGTCTTCGATCGAGTCGATGGGATACTTTTCGCAGAGCTCTGCCAGATAGGCGGCTTGTTCTTCGGAGTTACGCTTCGCACCGCCTTCGCCTTCGAACTTGCTGTAGTCGTAAACTCCGTCGCTGAAGAACTCGGAAGAAGCACAGTCGAGAGCGAAGGTGATGTCCTTGCCCACCTTATAACCGGCGGCTTCAACAGCCTTGCTCAGTGTGTCCAGCGCATCTTCGGTGCCTTCGAAAGTGGGGGCAAAGCCGCCTTCGTCACCGACGGCTGTGCTGAGGCCGCGATCCTTAAGTACCTTCTTGAGGCTATGGAAGCATTCGGCGCCCATGCGGATGGCTTCCTTGAAGGAAGGCGCCCCGACGGGACGAATCATGAACTCCTGGAATGCGATCGGCGCGTCGGAGTGGGAACCGCCGTTGATGACATTCATCATCGGTACGGGCAGAACCTTGGCGTTCGGGCCGCCGAGATACTTGTAAAGAGGTAGACCGCTAACCTGGGCTGCTGCCTTGGCCACGGCGAGTGATACGCCGAGCACCGCATTGGCGCCGAGTTTGCCCTTGTTCTTGGTGCCGTCGATTTCGAGCATGGCTTTGTCGACTTCGAGCTGGTCGCATGCGTCAAAGCCCACGAGTTCGGGAGCGATCAGCGTATCCACGTTTTCGACGGCCTTCTGGACACCCTTACCGAGGTAACGGTCCTTGTCGCCATCGCGAAGTTCAACGGCTTCGTGCTCACCGGTGGAGGCGCCCGAAGGAACTGCTGCCCGTCCGATGATGCCGCATTCGAGTTCAACGTCGACTTCGACGGTAGGATTGCCGCGTGAATCGATGATCTCGCGTGCACGGATGTCTATAATTGTAGAGCTCATTTTTAAGCGTTTCTTTTTCTAATGTGTAGGACTAGATGCTCCAGCCAGTTGCAGGAGCGGCCCACTGTTGTGCAGCCCATTGGCGAACTGTCAATGATTCCTGCGCTTTCCCGGGACTCTCATTCGGCCGGGGTTGAGCTGTTTCAGGACTGTAAACCGAAGTTTATCGGTACGAATGATGTGCGCCCACGCTCCTCGACCTCAGTCGGATGAACGTTCAACCGTCATGTCGCTTCTTATTTGACCCTTGCCATAAAAGACCTGGAAAGCTGAATCTTATCCACTCCAACGTTAAAAGAATAGTAAATGACTCGATACATGCGGATTGAGCCTTTTCTGCGGTTACGAGCTACGACAGTAAGATAGTTACACTAGATTCATGGAAATTCATGTTTTAACTCAGGATGCCGTCTCAAGAGAGCGGCTGGTCGCTTTGCTGGCGGAGATGGAGTTGGTGTGTATTATTCATGAGGAAGTCGAGCCACTCCTACGTGCGGTTAAGAAATTAAACAAGAGTGACGTGGTCTTATACGACCTGAGCCTGGAAGACCGCCTGTGGGCTTTTGAGCGCCTTTACACCAGTTGCCGCCGCACAAACCTCGTTGGCTTCGAGCAGTTGACGAAAGAGACTTCGGAAGGTGGGCAACACTGTATCGACGGGATGGGACATTATCTGCTGCTGCCCCAGAATCTTGACCGTGCCAAGGCGCGCATGCAGGAAGTCCTCAAGGGGGTGGCGCGGGCCGCAGCACCTAAGAAGCGCAAGCCCAAGTCCCGTAAAAAATCGAAGCCGCAGGCCGAAGCGAAGTCGCTGACCGATCCTTCGGTCAAAGAAAAACATGAAGCACGGCCGGAGACTTGCCTGACTACGGCGCGCTATCTTCAGGCGCAAAGTGTGGCCATGCAGACTTTTTTGACCGAGCTGGATGAAGCGGTAGCTGGTGCACAGGTGGTGCTTATCGACGGCGAGGACGGGGCGGAGTTCGAGATGGTGGCGCGTGAGCTCAATTACCACGCCAATGGTGACATCTACCCACTTCTTGTTATGGACCCCATGCATCTGGACTTTGATGAGCTGCGCGATTTTGAGAAAGCCGCCGCGGCCAAGGACGAGGTTCATAACTGCTATGTCGGCTTGAGTGCGGAGTTGAATCGCAGTTCGGCCAACGCTCTCTCCGAATGTTTGGATGATCTGCGCTCGCTCGAGAGTCCGCACCTGCGAATCGTTATCAGCCATGTGCTCGACTCGGAGACCTATTTTAGTGAAACGACCGGCCCGATGATGCGGAGTTTGCGTGAGCATGCCGCGACGCTCGAATTGCCTGCCTTGTCGGAACGTGCGGATGACATTCCGCTCATTGCACAAAGAATATTCAGTTCGCTGCGTATCGCACATCCTTTTTTACGCGCTCGGACGCTTTCGCGGGACGCGATTCAATATCTCCAGGCAGAGTGCCAGGAATTCGATTACTCGCGGATCGTGCGGGTCTTGCGCAATGCTATGGCCCTGGGCGAGAGTGAGATACTCACGGAGAAGGAGCTCAAGAATCTCGACGATGACAGCCCGACGACGCAGCACCTCATCGAGAGCCTGGCGGACGAAAAGTACTTTACTACGGAAAGTTCGGGTGTCGCCTAGCTCTCGACCTTGAAGTCGTCGACCGACCAAGTGGGTGCGCCGGCTTCGGTGGCCAGTTCGTTAAATGCATCGATTTCCGCCTTGGTGAAGAGGAGTCCGCCTGCCTTGACAACGCGCTCGGCCCAGCGGGCTTCGAGCTGTCCGGGGAGCAGGCAATTCTCATTGCCGTGGCCGAGAATGTCGTCGATCACCGCCTTGACATTGCCAGCCTGGTCGCGGCCCTTGGCGAAAGCGCCGCCGCTGATCGCATCCGGATGAATCACCTGAAAATAGAACGCAGGGGTGCGTTTCTCACCTTCCGGAATCTCGCGGCTGCGAAGTGTGGGGAGGCTGCCGCCTATGAAGGCCCCGACAATTTCATTGATGAGTGAGAGGCCGTAGCCCTTGTGGGCACCGAAAGTGGTCAGTGCGGCCACCTCGTTGGCATCGGTGGTCATATTGCCGTCCTTGTCCACCGCGGCGTTGGGGGGTAGTGGCGTGCCTTCGCGTAAAAACTGCTGTACCCGGCCCATGGCAATGACGGAGGTGGCCCAGTCGATCACGATCGGGAAGCCGACCGCATCAGTGGTAGGGAAGCCCCAGCTGTGAGGATTTGTTCCGAGTGTCGGGTATTTACCCATGAAGGGGACGACTTCTGCCAGCGCGGCAGTACAGTTGGTGTAGGCGATATAGCCGCGCTTGGCCGCTTCCATGACGTAGCCGCCGCCCCAGAGATAGTGGAAGGCATTGTCGACGGAGATTTGACCGATCCCGTATTTGTCGGCCAGGGCGATGCATTCGTCGATCGCTTCGTAGGCGGTGGCCTGCCCGAGTTTCTTGTTGGCATTCCAGACCTGGCTGGCTTCAAACCTGGAATCCAGCTTTTCGATTTGGGCGTCCGGTACGCAGCCATCTGCGGCACTGCCGAAGAGATGATCGAGGTGCAGCGCCTTGATCGCATTATGGGTGCGGATGCCGTGGTGGGCGGCGAAATCGGAAAAGCGCGCCGCTTGCGCCGCCTCCTCGGCATTGTATCCGCGGTGCTGATACGCAGCTTTAACGAGTTCGTTGTGTTGTTCGGCAGGGACGATGTAGAATGTTTCGGACATGGTTGGTGGGTGGTTCCGCCTTCGCCCTTTCGGGTCTACGGCGTGACTTGTGAGTCGTTGATTTGTGGGAGGTGCTCGGCGTCCTCTTGGGGCTTCCGCCTTCATAACGGTACGCCGGACAAGACGGTGTGACTTGGTGGTGGGTGGTTGAGTGAGAATGTTCCTACTCTTAATCTTGATCTTTATCTTAGTTTTTTCGTTGGGATTAAGATGAAGAGTATGATTATGATTAAGACTGAATCAGGGCTTCCGGCGGCGGCACGTCATTCACCTGGGCCAGCGGCTTTTGCCCTTTGAGAAGCAGAACCAGATTCTCCGTGGCCATGCCGGCCTGGCGCTGGACGCTTTCGTAGGTGCGGGAGCCCACGTGCGGGGTGATGATACAGTTTTTGGCTCCGAGCAGCGGATGATCGGCGGGAGGTGGTTCCTGGTCGAGCACGTCGGCGCCATAGCCGCCGAGCTTGCCGCTCTCCAGGGCGGCGGCGATGTCGCTGGTGTGGGTCAATTCGCCCCGGCCGCAATTGATCAGTGTGGCACCATCCTTCATGTTTTTGATGCTCGCCTCGCAGATCATGTCGCGGGTTTCTTCCGTCAGGTTGGTGTGGAGGGAAACAATGTCGCTCTCGCGGAGAAGTTGAGTGACACCGTCCATGCGCTCGACCTTGTGTTGCTCGGCGAAATCATTCGGCCAGTAGAGGTCGTAGCCGATGCATTTCATGCCAAAGGCATTGGCGCGGATGGCGACCTCGCGCCCGATACGGCCGAGGCCGATAATGCCGATGGTCTTCCCCATGATTTCGTGGCCGGTCATGCGCTTCCACTCTCCGGCAGCGGCGGCGTTGGCCTGCTCGATCAGGTTTTTGTTCAGCGCCAGGAGAAGAGTGAAAACATGCTCGGCCACCGTCGTATGATTTACGCCCGGGCAAAAGCTGACGGGGATTTGCTTCTCGGTGGCGTAAGCGACGTCGATCTTGTCCACGCCGATACCATATTTGGCGATTACCTTCAGCTTGGGCAGCGACTTGTCGATGACGGCTTGCGTGATCTCGTCGTCGCCGCAGAGAAAGGCGTCGAAATCGCCGGCGAGTTCCAGCATGCGCGATTCGGGTAGCGGGCCGCGCTCGCGGACGATCTCAGCACCGGTGCTATCGAGCAACTCGTGGTGCGGGCCGGGTGTGTCTTGATACGAGGTGGTGGTTAATAGAATTTTCATGAAAAATCAGTTCTTCAGTTTTCGGTTGGCCGGTAGTCGGTTTTTTATTTTGGAAAGCCGAAATAACGGTCGGCGTTTTCGTAGCAGATGCCGCTGACGAGATTGTCCAGGAGGGACTTATCGTCGGGGATGAGGCCGGCTTCGACGTCGGTGCCGATGATGTTACAGAGCAAGCGGCGGAAATACTCATGGCGCGGGTAGCTGAGGAAGCTGCGTGAATCCGTCAGCATGCCGACGAACTGACTGAGCAGGCCGACGCTGGAGAGTGTTTCGATCTGGGTGCGCATGCCGTCCAGCGTATCCACGTGCCACCAGCCGGAACCGAGCTGCATCTTGCCGGCAGTCTTCCCGTCCTGAAAGCTGCCCATGAGGGTGGCGAAGGGGTAGAGCATCGTCGGGTTGACGTGGTAGAAGATGCATTTGGGTAAGGCATCCTCGCTGGCGAGGCTATCCAGTAGTGCGATCGTTTTGCGGGCGATCGGTTCATCGAGCATGGAGTCGAAGCCGGCGTCAGGGCCGAGCTTTTTCGACAAGCGGGAGTTGTTGTTACGAATCGGTCCAATATGGAACTGCATCGTCCATCCTTTTTCCGCGTTCCAGCGGCCGACTTGCTGGAGAATGTACGTCATCCATTGCTCGGATTCGTCTGCACTGGGCGCGTCGCCGTTGCGCAGCTTCTTGAAGATCGCGGCTGCCTCCGAGTCGCTGCAGGGGAGGCAGGGGCAGCTTTCCAAACCGTGGTCGGTGAGGCGGCAGCCGTGTTCATGGAAAAAGTCATGCCGCTGTTTCAGCGCGTCGATTAAGTCCGCGGCAGAATCGAGCTTTTTTTCTGAGACGTCTCCGAGCTTATCCGTCCATGCATTCCATGCATCCAAATCCGTGGTGATCATGGCCTTGTCCGGTCGGTAAGTGGGGCACATTTTGGTGGGATGCCCACTCTTGGCAAAGGCGGCATGGTGCTCCAGCGAGTCAGCCGGATCATCCGTGGTGCCCACCACACGCACGTCGAACTGCTTCAAAATTTTCTGCGTCGTGAAGTCCGATTCGGCGAGCTTCGCATTGGTTAGCTCCCAGATTTCCTCGGCGGTGTCCGGACCAAGCACGAGATCACAATCAAAGCAGCGCTTCAGTTCGAGGTGCGTCCAGTGATGGAGAGGGTTACGCAAGGTCTGGGGAACGGTGCGGGCCCAGGCGAGGAATTTGTCTTTCGGCTCGGCATCGCCGGTCACGAGTTCTTCGGATTCGCCCGCGGCGCGCATCGCCCGCCATTTGTAGTGGTCGCCGCCCAGCCAGATGTCGGTGATGCTTTTGAACCCGACGTCGCCCGCGACCTCTTCCGGTGGCAGGTGACAGTGATAGTCGATGATCGGTTGTTCAGCCGCGACCTCGTGGTAGAGCCGCTGGGCCGTCTTGTTGGGAAGAAGAAAGTCGGAATGTAGATATTTCATAAATGAAATCAGTTATTCAGTTATCAGTTCGTCGGTTGCCAGTTTGCTAGTTTTCAGTTCTTAAAGTTAGCTTTCAGAAACAGGTCACTGGTAGACTGGTAACCGGTAAACGGCAAAGCTGTGCTTTGCTCAGATCGTCATCGAGGCATAGCCGCCGTCGACCACGAGTTCGGCACCGTTCATGAAACTGCTGGCATCGGAAGCGAGCAGGAGGGTGGCGCCAATGAGTTCATGCGCTTCGCCGAAGCGATTCGCCGGGGTATGGCCCATGATGCTGGCCACGCGCTCGGGTGTGAGCACCTTCTTATTCTGCTCGGCGGGAAAGAAGCCCGGGACGATGGTGTTAACCCGTACCTTCGACTCGGCCCACTCGCGGGCCAGATTCTTGGACAGGTTATGCACCGCCGCCTTGGTGGCGGAATAAGTGAATACCCGGGAGAGAGGGATGATGCCGCTCATGGAGCCGATGTTGATGATACTGCCACCTTCGCCCCGATCGACGAGGTATTTGCCAAAGACCTGCGCGGCAAAGAGTACAGCTTTCAAATTTGTGGCGATAATCCGGTCGAATTCCTCTTCCTCGATCTCAAAGACCGGTGTGGGGGAGTTGACGCCGGCTCCATTGATGAGGATGTCGACCTTGCCGGATTCTTTCAGCACTTTGTCGAGAAGTTCCTGATTGGAGGCCTTTGAGTTGATGTCGACTTTTTCGAAGTAGGCCTTGCCGCCGGCGTCTTCGATTTTCTTCAGGCGGGCAGCGGCTTTTTCCTCACTGCGGCCGACGAGCACGGTTTCGGCACCGGCTGCGGCGAGACCTTCGGCCATCGCACCACAGAGTTCGCCGGTGCCGCCGATAACGACGGCAACTTTGCCTTCAAGTGAGAATAAAGATTGGAGATATTCAGGAGGTGTCATGATTCCTAGAATAGCAGGTTTCGCCATTTCAATAAATAGATTGCTCCTGCATAAGTTTGCATTATTTCATTATTTCGTGACTGCTCTCAACAAAGCGCCCGGCCTGGACTTTGATTCGCTCCAGTTGGTGGATCGCCCGTGGTTTCCTTACCTCTGTACGGAGATTGACTTCTGGCAGTGGAAAACAGCGGGGGAGGATCATTTTAATTTCTGGTTGGCTTTGGCGGGGGACGGGTATCTCAGTTGTGACGGTCAGGCCTTTCGCATCCAGCCGGGTAGTTTTTTTGTCTTTTCTCCACACCAGAGTATCAGTGCGGCGCACTATTCCGGCCCCAGGATTACACGTTTCTCGGCGCACTTTTTCCCGTTGCGAAACGGAGAGCGGCTCCAGCAAATTGAAGGCCTGCCGCATCTTGGGGGTGTGGTGGATTCCCTGGCATCGGCCAAGCGGCAGATCGACCTGATTATGCGGGTCGCCTTACGTCGGGAAGATGACGCTGTGCTCGCCCGGAAACTTTATGAGTTTATCCTTCAGGTAACAGGTGGCAGGACCTGTGATGCGCTCAGTCCGGCGGTGAGCGAGGCCTTGCGTGTTTTTCGGGAAGACCCGGCATCGGTTCAATCCATCCATGAGTTTGCCCGGAGCATGGGCATCTCACGTTCGCATTTCGACCGGGAGTTTACCGCGCAAATCGGCCAGCCTCCGCGCCAGTTCCTCATCAATTGTAAGATTATCGAGGCACGCCGCTATCTGGAAAGCAGTTCGCTCCGAGTCGGTGAGATCGCCGAGGCACTTGGCTACAAGGATATCTATTTTTTCAGCCGTCAGTTTAAACAGCTGGTGGGCCTCTCGCCAGTCCACTATCGCCGGGGACTCCAGGTTTAAAATAGGATTGCCGGAGTGGAGGCCTGATCCTTCGGGAAGCATGAGAGCATCAAGTAAAACCCTGTAGCCCTGTTCGTGAGAACGGGGATCGATGCGGTGCGAGGTCCTTCTCAATTCGGAAAGAAGGGTAGGCAAAATAATTAAACCTTCTGCAAAATTGCTACTATACCAGGTGCCACTATGCCTGGATAAAACAAAACATGAGTAGCAGCAGGCCCAAACCAAAGCCCATCACAGTTAAGCTGTCCTGCTGAATCCCCGGCTTGGCAACTGAGAGTGAAGGGCATGACCGGCAGTATGAAACATCGAATTTGCTGGTTTCTTCGACTAATTCCTGTGTGGCAATTGCCTGGCTGTGGGCACTGCCGCCCCCGAAGCAAAAACGATGACCGGTATATTCACGGCCGCCTACGAAGTACCGGTATTTTAAACGGATCTTAGCTGAAGTTCCGCCACCATTTTGCCCGCCGTGGTGGCGCGTTTCGATCCGGCTGAATATGACTTCTGCTTTCACGCTGGGCCAACTTCGGCTTAGATAGCCGAGCGCAACCCGGTAGGCCCCAAAAATGAAAATAGCCGAAGCAATCGCATAAAATATAAATGCGGGATCCATATAGTCTTCTCCGCTTAGGCATTTATTTAATTGAATGCAAAAACTTCTTTTGCGGCTCTGGAATGCTCTGCGAATGATGAAGCGTTAAGAGAGGAATTCTGTGGTCTAATCCCGTGCGCCCTGCCGGCAAGCTGGCAAGTAGAAGTTGACAAGCCAGTCACTGCTGCCGTCAATCGCCTCATGAGCGACAATAAGCCTGTCATCCTAACCTGTGCACAGCCCACCGGCGTCCTGACGATCGGTAATTACCTCGGTGCGGTCAAAAATTGGGCCACGATGCTGGATGACTACGACTGTTACTTCGGGGTGGTGGACCAGCATGCGATTACGGTGAAGTATACCCCCGCCGAATTGCGGAAGAATACGCTTTCCTGCGTGGCTCAATACATCGCCTGCGGTCTCGATCCGGAGCGCTCGAATATTTTCATTCAGTCGCACGTGACCGGGCACACCGAGCTGGCCTGGGTGCTCAGCTGCATCACCCCGATTGGGGACCTCCAGCGCATGACGCAATTTAAGGAAAAAGCGGCCAAGCTGGGATTCAAAGTGGCCGAAGGGGATGGAGCCGACCTGAAGTTTTCGCATGAAGGGGCTCGTGCCCAGGCCTCGGTCAACTCCGGGCTGTTGATGTATCCGGTTCTGATGGCGGCGGATATCCTGCTCTACAACGCCGATGCTGTGCCGGTTGGCAACGACCAGCGTCAGCACCTCGAGCTTTGCCGTGATTTGGCTCAACGTTTCAACCATAACTACTCCGAGACTTTTACCATCCCTGAGCCTTTTATCCCCGCCTCCGGGGCCCGGATCATGTCGCTGCAGGACCCGGATCGTAAAATGTCCAAGAGCGACGAGAATCAAAACGCCACACTTTACATTCTGGACGACCCAAAGGTCCTGCAGAAAAAGATCATGAGCGCGGTGACCGACTCCGGTAGTGAGATCAAGGCTGCCGACGATAAGCCCGGTGTCTCCAATCTCCTGCAGATCTATGCCGCTTCCTCCGGGCGCGAGATCGCTGATATCGAAGCATCGCTGGCTGGCGAGGGCTACGGCACCTTGAAGAAGGAGGTGGCCGATGCCGTGATCGCCATGCTCGAACCGGTGCAGGCCAGGTATAAAGAACTGATTGCCGACAAGGCCTATCTAGAAGGTGTGCTCAAGGCCGGAGCCGGCGTGGCTCAGAAACGGGCTTACAAGATCCTCTCCAAGGTCTATCGAAAAGCAGGTTTCGTGGAGCGGCCACGTTAGGCTACATCGAAAAGAGAGTTGATTGCTGTTGGATGAGTGGTTTGACTGTGTCCCCGAACAGCGTACAGCCCCTTTTGCATGCATCCTGACGACGACCCGCAAACAACGCTCAGTAAGTGGCCCTTCATACTCGGGGACGTCTTGCTTGTCGCTACCGCTCTCTCCATTGCGGTTCTCGGTGGCTGGCAACTCACGAACTGGCAGGTTGGGGCCTGTGTTGCCGCAGTGGCCCTGGGGGCAGGGCTCTTCGTTCTGCCTTACGTGGTGGAGTTTAAGGTGCGGGTGCGCGAAGAGCGTGAAGACCGCGAGGCGGATCTGCGTATTTTACAGAAACATATCCTGAATGCAGAACAGGAAATCAGTGGGCTGGATGCCCGGATGCGTGGTCTGGAGGATTCGGTCTCCCAGGCTGGGGGCCCCAATGCCGCGCTGACGGAAGTCATCGACCAAAAAATAAAGCAACTGGAGGAAGACCGCAGGGCCCAGGAGAAAGTTGTGCAGGACTTACAGGAGGAGTTTAAAGCCTTGCCCAAGGAAGTGCCGCCCGCATTCGACCCGGAAGTGCTGGAGCCGATTGAAAAACGCCTGGCCGCGCTTGAGGCGAAACCGAAGCCGGAACCCGCACCCAAAGCCGTTGGGCCAGCACCGGTCGAAACGGGCCCGAAACAAGCGGAACCGGCTCCCTCGACCGGGAAGACAACACCGCCAGCCAAGCCGGAAAAGACCGTGGCTCAAATCGAGCGCCCCAAGCGCTCCGCCCGTGAGCGGCATGGTCCCGAGGAAGCTCGGCTTCTGCAGCGTGCGATTACTGATAAGGGGGATAATTCTTCGGCGGCGGTCAGCCGGATCATCGAGTCCAAGGCGAAAGAGCAAGCGGCCAAACCGTCTCCCGAGGCAAAGGCACCGGAGCCCGTTGTCGAAGAGCCCGAGCCCGAGGTCGAGGAAAAGGAAGCGGAGCAGGATTCCCCTCCATCCGAGACGCCGGAAGCCACCGAAGGGAAGGTCCCTGCCGAAGAAAAGGCCAGTTCCACCGAAGAGGAAGCACGGCCCGAAAAGGAGAATGTCGAAAACAGGCAAGTTCCGGACGAAACCCACAAGGCTCCCGAAGCTGGAAGTGCGGGCATGCTCTTTGACGAGGAGAAAATCACTTCGCCTGTTACCCGAACGAAAGCCAAAAAGAATGATGCTGTGCTGACTGCCTCCGTTTTTATCGGAATCGGGAACAAGCCCTACTTGCGCGGCAGTGGAGGAGGCCTGAATTGGGACAAAGGTGTCGTGATGGAATTTCAGGAAATTGGCAAATGGCGTTGGGTGGCTCCTTCGGATCTGGACGCTGCGATTGACGTTCAAATCTACCGGAATGACGAGGATCCCGACAAATCCGGGAAATATACGGTCGAGCCTGGTCAGAAACTAGAGGTTTCCCCGGTCTTTTGATACGTTCTTGCCTTTTGTCAGCGTCCGACACATCAAGAAAACAGATGAGCGAGAAAGACTATCCTGAGTTGCCCCTCAGTTTTGAGGAATTGTTAGCCAACTTTCCGGATGCGGTGGTCGTTCATAGTATGGATAACCGGATCCTGTATTGGAATCGTTTTGCCGAGAGTCTTTACGGATGGTCTGCGGAAGAGATTATGGGTCGGTCGATCGAGCGGATCTTTTATCTCGATAGCCAACATCGGAAAGTCGCGGTGGCTGAGTTGCGCGACAAAGGGAGTTGGTCCGGTGAGCTCCGCCAAATCGATCGTGAGGGGCACGAACACTTAATCGATGCCCGCCAACAGCTGTATCGCGACAGCGCGGGCGAGGCGCTTGCCGTGCTTTCTTTCAACCGCGACATCACTCAGGAAAAGAAACAGGCCGATGCCGCGGCACGGGCGCATCATATTCAGTCGTCGAGTTTGCTGGCCGGTGGAATCGCCCATGAGTTAAATAATGCACTCGCTCCCATCATGCTTTCATCCGCCATGCTCAAGCGGACGGTGGCCGATGATAAATCGAAGGGTATGGTGGCCATGATCGAAAAATGCGCGACCAAAGGGGCGGATTTGATCACCGATCTTCTCGCCTTCGAGCGTGGAAAAGGCGGGGGCAACGAAGTCATACGCAAGACCCAGATCCTTCGTGCGATTCAACGGGCCAAGGTAGCCGTGGTGCCGGAGAATGTGGATCTGAACGTCCACATGGCCGAAGACCTTTGGGAGTTTCGCGGTGAGGCCGCTGAACTAAACGAGGCTTATCAGCACATCATGCAAAATGCCTGCGAGGCGATGCCGGATGGCGGCACGCTCTCGATTGAAGTGGCGAATTGCCGCTGCGATGAAAACTTTGCCAATCTCGCCCCCGAAGCCGAAGTCGGCGCTTACGTCAGTATCGCTTTCAAGGATACCGGTTTCGGTATTGATGAGAACATCATTAAACGCGTCGCCGAACCTTTTTTCACCACCAAAGAGCCCAAGCAGGGCTTTGGCTTCGGCCTCTCCAATACCCAGGCGATCGTCAAGGGACACAAGGGGTTCATGGTGCTCGAAAGTAATAGGGGCACCGGCACCACACTGACGCTCTACATACCCGCCGATGCGCAGGATCAGGATGGCGGCGAGGGTGTATCAATAGTGGAAGATCGCAGTTCGGGGAACGGACGTCTTGTTTTGGTGGCCGATGACGAGCTCTTTATCCGTGAGACGATTAAACGAACTTTGGAAGACCGTGGTTATCGTGTGCTAACGGCTCAGGACGGAACCGAGGCACTGGCCGTGTATGCGGCCAACCAAACTGAGATCGACATGGTCGTCACCAATGTGGAGATGCCATTCATGGATGGCCCGGCGCTTTGCCGCGCGCTCAAGAAGCTTAACCCTGATGTGCGCATACTGGTGTCGAGTGGACACAAGCAGCGGGAAAAAGTACAGGAGATCAAGGCCTGTGGGGTGGAGCAGTTTTTGGCCAAGCCCTACACCGCCGATCAACTGGCGGATCGTATCAAAACACTCATCGAGGAATAAAAAGGATAGGCTTCAGTCCCCAAACTTTGGTGTAGACCCCAAAAAGCTCCGATTATTCATCGAAGCATGGTACCCAGAGTGGGCCTCGAACCCACACTCCCGAAGGAACCAGATTTTGAGTCTAGCGCGTCTGCCAATTCCGCCATCTGGGCATGTCAACACTACGACGAATGGACGTCTTGAGCGTGATTGCAAGATTTTGTGTTATTCTGGTTTCCTGAATGTGACATTTTGCCCGTTGATTTCCTTACGCAGATGTATTTTCTCTGTAGTGTGACGTTATGAATATTCTTTTCATAGAGGATGAGAAAGATCTTCAAGCTAGCGCTGTGGCGCAGTTGGAATTGAAAGGGCATATAGTCTATCCTACCTTTGATCTGGAGGAGTCGCGGGCCATCTTGTCGGACCAGAGCATCAGGATCGACTTGATTATCAGTGATCATCGTTTGCCGGACGGTCTCGGTATACAGTTTGTTCTGGAGATACGTGACCAGTTCCCGGAGTGCAAAACCGTGATTGTCTCGGGCTGCTTGACGCCCAAAGACATTGAGACCCTGGAAGAAAACGACATCCCATACTACAAAAAACCTCTCCTATACGCTCGGGTGATCGAGGAGATGCGTGACAAGCCTTTGGATTCGGCACCCGTGCATGTGGCCCCGGAACCCGAGCCTGAGTTGCCCGCCGGGCCTGAGCCGGAGCCGGAAGTTTCTGAGAAGAAAAAAGTCTTTGGATTTTGGCCTTTCCGTTAGGTACTATGATGCCTCTTCGGAGTCAGTTCGGTATTCAGCTGTCAATTCGGGCGCTCTAATGACAAGGCATCGACTGAGCGTGGCCCTCCATCTCGTCGTAGGTGCGACGGCACCGAGATGAAGTCGAACGCTTTGGAATTGCCCACACAAAAAATCTGCCCGGGCCGGAGCCAGCGGGCAGATTTCGAAATTTTGAAACACTCGACGATGCGTGACTAGCACATCGTGAGTGGCGCTTAGCCCTTGTAGATCTTTAGCAGAGCGTCGGCGATCTCGGAAGGATTGCGGGCGATGGAGACGCCGGCATCTTCCATGGCGGCAAATTTCGCTTCGGCTGTGCCGGCACCGGATGCCGACACAATTGCCCCAGCGTGGCCCATGGTCCGGCCTTTGGGCGCGGATGCTCCGGCGATAAAGCCGGCGACCGGCTTTTTCACGTGTTCCTTGATATAGGCACAGGCATCTTCCTCGGCGCTGCCACCGATCTCACCGATCATGATGATGGCGTCGGTATCCGGATCTTCGTTAAACATCCGAATGGCATCGGTCTGCGAGGTGCCGTTGATGGGATCGCCGCCGATACCGATGCAAGTGGATTGGCCGTGGCCTTTTTGTGTCAACTGCCAGACCGCTTCATAAGTCAGGGTACCGGAGCGGGAGACGACACCGACACGGCCGGGCTTGTGGATGTAGCCGGGCATGATGCCGATCTTGCACTCGCCCGGCGTGATGATGCCGGGGCAGTTCGGGCCGATCAGGCGTGTTTTGGTGTTGTGAAAATAGAGGCGGCGGCGCACCTCGGCCATATCGCGGACAGGAACGCCCTCGGTAATGCAGATGACGAGCGGCACTTCCGCTTCAATTGCTTCCAGAATCGAGTCGGCGGCGAAGGCCGGCGGCACATAAATCACGGATACGTTGGCGCCGTGCTCTTCGACGGCTTCGGCCACAGTGTTACAGACGGGGACTTTATCTTCCCACATTTGACCGCCCTTGCCGGGGGTCACACCTGCGACGACGTTGGTGCCGTATTCGATGCATTGCTTCGTGTGAAAGGTGCCGGTTTTACCGGTGATCCCTTGAACGACGAGACGCGTGTCTTTGTTTACGAGAATACTCATTGGATGTGATTGCTGAAGTTTCGGTTCGCAGGATTTAGTTCTGGACTTGTTTGACGATGAGCTCGGCGGCTTCGACGAGGCTGTCGGCCGGAGTCAGCGCAACATCGCTTTCGCGGAGCAGCTTTTTGCCCTCTTCGACGTTGGTACCTTCGAGCCGAACGACGAGCGGCACTTGAATGTCGACGTTCTTGGCCGCCGCAATGATCCCGCGGGCGATGACGTCACACTTCATAATACCACCGAAGATGTTGACCAGAATGCCCTTCACGTTGGGATCGGAGAGGATGATTTTAAAGGCCGCCGTGACCTGATCCTCGTTGGCACCGCCGCCGACATCGAGGAAGTTGGCGGGTTCACCACCGAAGCTCTTGATGATGTCCATAGTCGCCATGGCAAGACCGGCCCCGTTCACCATGCAGGCGATGTTACCATCCAGCGCGATGTAGGCGAGGTGGTGCTTGGAGGCTTCCACTTCCTTGGGGTCCTCTTCATTGAGGTCGCGTAGCTGTTGGATGTCCGGGTGCTGGAAGATAGAGTTGCTGTCAAAAGAGACTTTGGCATCCAGCGCAAAGATGTCGCCAGCCGGAGTGCTGATGAGCGGATTGATCTCCACCAGCATGGCGTTCTTCTCCCAGTAAAGCTTGTAGAGTCCGGTAAGAATGCGGGCAAACTGCTTGACCTGATCGCCGCTGAAGCCGAGCTCAAAAGCGACACGGCGGCAGTGGTGGTGGCGGAGGCCCATGGTTGGGGAGATCGGCACGCGGATGATCTTCTCCGGACTTTTCTCGGCCACGTCTTCGATATCCATGCCGCCTTCGGTCGAGGCGATGATGACGGACTGGGCCGTTTCCCGGTCGAGCACGATGGCAAGGTAGTATTCGTGCGCGATGTCGCAGGCTTCGGTGAAATAGATGGTCTGCACCTTGCGGCCTTCAGGGCCGGTTTGCTTGGTCACCAAAGTGTTATCCAACATGTGGTTGGCAGCATCCAGGGCGGCCGCGCGGCCTTGGCAGAGCTTCACGCCCCCCTCATAGCCGTCGGTGAAGGTGCCCTTGCCCCGGCCCCCCGCATGGATTTGGGCCTTCACGACGATAGTGTCATCGTCGCCCAGGTGGGAAAGTGCGGTTTCGACTTCGCGTGATGTCTGGGCAGCGTAGCCCTTTGGCACGGGGACTCCATAGTCCTTCAGAAGTCGTTTTGCTTGATACTCGTGGATGTTCATTGCTGATAATTTACGGTTTTTGACACGAAAGTGAGGTTCAATGCCAACGACTTGCGCGAGGTGCAACCTCTTTCAGTCCGGATTTTTGGAATTATCCTCGAGGCGCGACTTGCCCCGTGAGACCCATCTTTAAAGCAAGCACCCCTGTAAAATAAAAAAAGGGACAGGCTAATAATACTTGACTACGACTTCAATTTGAGCGATTTCCTTTTCTTAGCATGCGAACCCGAAGGCTAAAAGTACTTGGCAGCGATGCGACCTATCACTGTATGACCAGAACGGTGAATGGGGAGCGTCTGTTCGGGGACCGCGAGAAGGAGATCCTGCGGAAGATGATCTGGCAGGTGGCGGATTTCTGCGGGGTCGAGGTGTTGACCTACTGCGTGATGGCGAATCACTTTCATGTCCTTTTGCGGGTTCCGGATGCTT
>NZ_QHJQ01000017.1 GCF_003185655.1 Coraliomargarita sinensis
ATGGGGCCATCCTGGGCAGTCAGGACTTCGTCCGGAGTTACGCTGGGGCCTGGCAACGGGAGAAAAAACGAAAATATCCGCCCAAACCGAATCTACTGCGCGGGGCCGACTGGCAGGATCTTGCCACGGTTCAGGGACTGAGGAAGCAGGTGTTCGGGTAAGGTGTTTCTGTGCGCAGGCCATTTGGAATCCTGTGAAGGACTTCCTCTGGCAATTATCGAAAATGAGCACTTAATAATTTCAGTGCTGATGTAAGCTGCATATCGCCTATTTACAGCGAGCAGCCCCGCGCTGTCTCACAATTCGGTCGCGCGACGAGGCCCTTGATGGGTTCGGCGGGAAAGAGCTCGGTGGCGCGGCCTCCGTCGATAAGGTGCCGGTCGCAGATCTCATCGAGGCCTTCCTTCGATTTGGCGCGCCGCATGTCGTGAAGGAATTGCCCGTCGGTATCGACGCTCAGGCCCACGAAATTGAGGAATTTCTTGAGATGGTTGATGTGGAAGCGGCCCTGCCTGTCCGGGTGGCTGGTGGCCTGGAAAAGATCTTCAACATACTGGCGAACGTCGGACATCGTCGGCTCGAAAATGGGTTCGCCGGCGAAATGTTCGCGCAACTGACGGAAGATCCACGGGTTGCGGATGCAGTGGCGGCCTATCATCAGGCCGGCGCTGCCGGTTTCGTCGAGTACGCGCTGACCTTTTGCTACCGAGGTAATGTTGCCATTCGCAAGTACGGGGCAGGGCACACGTTCCGCCGCGCGTTTGATATACTCGTAGTGCACCTCGCTGCGATAAGCCTCTTTCACGGTGCGGGCGTGCAGGCTGAGCAGGTCCACATCATGCTTCTCGATGAGCTCGAGGATCGCGTCGAAGTTTCGGTCGTCTTCGAACCCGATGCGCATTTTCACCGTAAAATTGCCCTGAACCGCGGCGCGCAGGCAGCCGAGGATCTCATCCACCTTCGCCGGGTCGCGCAGCAATCCGCCACCGACGTTTTTTTTATAAACCTTGGGTGCCGGGCAACCCATATTCAGGTCGATTCCGGCGACTGGCAATCCGGCGGTTTTAATGGCTTCGACCGTCCTTTCCAAATCCGGAAGGCTCTCGCCGATCAGTTGGGCAAAAACCGGTCGGCCTGTGCCGTGGTGAAGAATCGAATCCATGATATGCTGTTCCAGCCGCGAATGACCGTGCACACGGAAGTATTCTGTGAAAAGCAGGTCGGGCGCGCCGTATTTTCCCAGCAGCCGCATGAAGGGCAGGGTAGTGACGTCCTGCATCGGTGCCAGCGCCGTGACGGGGCGGTCGCAGGGAACATGGCACATCGAACTTTGAAGATTAAACATTAAATAAATTTCCCATGATGCGTGGCGGAGCTCTCAACATTCGATGTTGGACGTTCGCTGTGCAAGGTTCCTCTAGCTGTCCTGCTGGAGGATTTTGGCGAGTATCTCGCTCATGTCGTCGACCGAGTCGAGGACGCTCTTCGCCGTGTAGATCGGTTTGCCGGAGGCGAGTGCGAGGACAATGGAATCGCTGGGCCGGGCGTCGATTTCCACGATTTTGTGGCCGAGCTCATTTTCCATCGAGAGAATGAGGCGGGCATAAAATGTGCCCTGTTGGACATCGCTGATGACAACGCGCTCCACCTCAGCGCCGAGGCCGTCGAGCATTGTCAGCATGAGGTCGTGGGTCAGCGGGCGTTCGGTTTGTTCGCCGCTCACCGCCCTCTGGATGGCTTCACCGATGCCCTGGTCGACATAAATGACATAGATCTTATCATCGTTGCCGAGGAAGACGGCACAGCCACTGGAAGTGGGCATGACACCCTTGACGATGACGGTTGCGACTTGGTTATCCATTGTTGATTTACCTTTTATATTACCACAGAGGCACGAAGACACGGAGAATTTTCTTCGCTTTAAAGCACAAATTTTTTAGCGCCTTCCATTAACACTGGAACGTTGAAACTTATCAGCAAGCCAACTCTGCACTTGTTCAGTCGCGTATACGTAGGTAACTGCACTAATCAGCTTATCCCCGATAAACAGGACGAGGCGGAATTTTCATCAATCAATGCGTGGTCCATTGGGTAAAGGTATTTTTCGGGAGCTTCCCAAGGCAAGAACCTCTGTGTTTGCGTGTTTCCAGCTAAGCGGGTGGCTCATTGATGCAAATCACTTTTTTATCGCCCATTTGCAGAGTAGCTTTGCAGTATGGCGGCTGTGAGCGAAAAAAGTGACAGTGCAAAGCCAAACCTCTACATCGTGGGCTTCATGGGTGTGGGGAAGTCGGCCATCGGGCGAAAGGTGGCCCGCGAACTGCGCTACAAGTTTATCGATTCCGATCACGAGATTGAATCGAAGGAAGGGATGAAGGTCGCCGAGATCTTTTCCCAGCGTGGAGAACCGGCCTTCCGGAGCATGGAGCGGGAATTTATCGAGTCAGGCCATCCTGACGGTTCCTGTGTCGTCTCCTGTGGTGGAGGGCTCGTGGTGCAGGAAGGCATGTCGGACTTATTGAAGGAGAAGGGCGTGGTCGTTTGTCTCTTTGCCTCGCCGGAGTGCATCATTGAGCGCACCAGCCGGAATAAAAACCGCCCCCTTCTTAATGTGGATAATCCGGAAAAACGTGTGCGCGAGCTGCTGTCTGAGCGTGAGCCGATCTACATGAACGCCGGTGCTTGTATTACCACCGAAGGACGAAGCATGCCGGAAGTCGTCCGCCACGTGATCCGGACCTACAAGGCGGCCGCCCGTGACTATGCGTGAGAGGACGTAGCCGAATGCCTTAGCATTTGGTTGAGATGTCAATCAGCCCAACCCCAGTTCAGCCCTCCGGTTCGTTCCACGCCTCCAGTACTTTGGCGAGAAAAGCCTCGGGCGGACGCAGTGCTTTCCCCCGGCCATCCATAAAGCCGTGGGTGGTGTGGCCGGCCGCGAGCAGTTCACCGTCCCGTCGCACTTCATAATCGAAACGGAAGCGGGCGCGGGGTTTCTCCCGCATGTAGAGGTGCACTTCGATGCGATCGTCGAAGAAAGCGGGTTTTTTGTATTCGATGTTCGCACCGAGAACGGGGATGAAAAAGCCTTCCGCTTCGACTGCGGCGTAGGGAAGGTCGATCTCGTCGAGCATCTCAATGCGGGCCGCCTCAAACCAAACAAGGTAGTTCTTGTGGTGCACGACGTTCATGCGGTCGGTTTCGACATAGCGGACGCGGAACTTGGAAATGGTGTGGATCATTGTTTCAGAGGTCAGGAGACAGAAGTCAGGAGTAATGTTTTGACTGCGTACGGGTCTAGTTGTCGAAGGCCTTTGGCTTTGGTCTCTGTGAGTTATTCCTTGCCGATCAGCCATTCAACATAATCGAGATCGCTGGCAGTGGTTATTTTTGGATTGGGACTTTGGTTGTGGATGAGGGTGGCTTTGATGTCGATGCTGGCGGCTGCAGCGCAGTCGTCGGTGACATGGAGCCCTTCGGCTTTTACGTGTAAGTAGGCTTTCAGGATGTCGGCATGGCGAAAGGCCTGCGGGGTTTCCATGGCCCAGAGAAGATTACGCTGGAGGTCTTCGAGTGTGGTGCGTTCGAGGGCATCTGCTGCGGGGATGCGTTTGATGGTATCGGTCACCGGATGAGCGAGGCAGGCGGCGCTGTCTTTGCGTGTGGTTTCGATTAATCGTTCGAGGTGCGCGATGGTGATGAGCGGTCGGGCACAGTCGTGTATCAGGGTATGACTGGCATCGGCGGGGAGTGACTGAAGGCCGTTGAGTACGGAGTCTTGTCGCTCGGCCCCGCCTTCGATCCAGATGAGTTTGGTGGCGATATCGTCATCGACCAAGGCGGCGAGTTGGGCTTGCTGGGCCGCATCGCGATAGACGATGCCGATGTGTGTGATGGACTCGCACGCGACAAAGGCCCGCAGTGAGTACATGAAAACAGGTATCCCATGGATGGGAGTCAGTATCTTGTCCGCAACACTGCCTTGCATACGCGCACCGCTGCCGGCGGCGAGGAGGAGAGCGCAATTTATTCCGGCGGGCATGCAGCGGGTCTCAGGTCAGTTCGGCCCGTATGGCTTCTGCGGCCTCGGCGGGTGAGGGAGCCTTCAGAATCGGGCGCCCAACGACAATGTAACTCGAGCCCGCAGCGGCAGCGTCCTTTGGAGTCATGATGCGTTTTTGTTCATCGGCCGAGCTGCCAGCCGGTCGGATGCCGGGAGTGACGATGATGGGGTCGGGGCCGAATTGCTTGCGCAAGGGTGGTAATTCGAGTGAGGAACAGACGAGGCCTTGAATGCCGGCTTTCAGGCTCAGCTCCGCAAGGTGAGTGACCTGCGCTTCCGGAGTCGCCTGCACGTTGAGCGAACGAAGCTGGCTTTCGTTCATTGAGGTGAGCACTGTGACAGCCAGCAGATTCAAATCGGGCGCGTGGTCATTGCGTGCCTTGTTGGCCCACTCCAGCATTTCGGCTCCGCCGGAAGCGTGGAGGGTGAGCAGTTCGACCGGCAGCTTGGCAATGCTCTGTACGGCCTTGGCCACTGTGTTGGGGATGTCATGAAGCTTCAGATCGAGAAAAACATGATAGCCCCGGTCCGAGACTTCCCTGACGAAGTCCGGCCCATAGGCGGTAAAGAGTTGAAGCCCGATCTTCACCCAATCAAGCGAGTTGCCCAACTGGTCCAACATGGCGAGAGCCTCTTCTCTGGTTTCCAGATCGAGGGCGAGAATAAGCTGGCATGGCTTCCGGTTTGTCATGGCAGTTAAGTTAGCGTGGCCCCTACGTATTTGGCAAAGTGCAAAAGTCGAAATTTTCATGGCGGCCAACCATTTTCCGGTTTTACTCGATTCGGTGAACGAAACTGGAGAAGAAAGCCATGACTGGTTAAAGCTGTCCGCGCCGGCGAAGGTTAATCTGATGCTGTCCGTGCACGGGCGCCGGCCGGATGGATTCCACGAACTGACTTCTTTGGTGGCAGCGCTTGAATTCGGTGACGAGCTGGAGATTCGCCGCAACGGACGAGAGCAGGATACCTTGCTTAGTGAAGGAGAGGACGTTCCGCAGGATGATACGAATCTTGTCCTTCAGGCGGCACGGCTCTTCCGCCGGGAGTGCGCTCATGAGCAATATTTCGATTTCAGGCTGAACAAGCAGATCCCCGTCGGTGCCGGTTTGGGCGGGGGCAGCAGCGACGCGGTGGCGGCTCTCAAAGGGATGAATGCTCTACTCGAAACCGGATTCAGCCGGGAAAAAATCCGGGAGATGGCATCCACACTCGGTTCGGACTGTCCTTTTTTTGTCGATGCGACACCCTCTCTCATGCGCGGCCGGGGCGAAGTACTTGAGCCGATTGATCCTTACCTGTTCAACCGCCTGGCGGGGCAGCGCCTGGTTTTGTTTCGGCCCGATTTCGGGATCAATACCGCCTGGGCTTATGGTCGGCTGGCATCCATGCCCGAACTGTATGAGGGCCACGCAATTGCCGAAACGCGTCTGCGGGAGTTTTCCCGGCGGGGAAATTGGGACGATATGCTTGCGAATGTGTTCGAAGAGATTGTCGGTGAAAAATTTCTGGCGATTCCCAGCCTGCTGGAAATTCTCGGAAAGCGTGGTTACAAATGTATGATGAGCGGTAGCGGGAGCGCCTGCTTTGCGCTGGTGGACGGAAAAGAGCAGGCTTTGGAGATCAAGGAGGTCTGCCAGGAGTGCTGGGGCCCGAACATATTTTGGGTTGAAACATCGCTCACCGAGCAGAAGATGTGACAACATCAAAGCGCTCAGCGCGAACAAACGAACTTTCAACGCTCATTCACTTGTCTTCCGAATCTTCCCAGAACGAGATCATCCTAGAAGGGATCGCGGCCTCGCCCGGCGTGGCGCATGGCCCTGCTCTGGTCTATCTTCAGAAGCAGCTGGATGTGCCCTGTTACGATCTGCAGGAGAGTGCGATCGAGACCGAACTTGAACGCTTTGATCAGGCGATTCTGGAAACGCGCGCCGAGATCACGAGTATCCGGGATAAAATTGCATCCACACTTGGTGAAGGAGAGGCGCGGATTTTTGATGCCCATCTACTGGTTCTGGAAGACAGCGCTCTTTTGGAGGAGGTCACCTCCGAATTAAGGAACACGAAGAAAAATATCGAGTACTGCTACGACCGGGTGGCGGAGCGATACATGTCTTTTTTCAAGTCCATGGAGGACGAGTACCTGAAGGAACGGGTGGCCGACATCCGTGATGTGTCCAGGCGCCTCTTGCACAACCTTACCGGCACCCAGAAGGTCAGCCTGCGGGATTTGTCGGGCGATTGTATTCTGGTCTCTGAAGATATCTCGCCCTCTGATGCTGCCGATATGGCCCGGGAAAAGCTGTTGGCTTTCGCCACGGATGCAGGTGGTAAAACCAGTCACTCGGTCATCATGGCCCGCTCTCTGGGAATTCCCGCCGTGGTTGGTTCGCACGATGCGACCAAGCGGATCAAAACGGGAGATCAGATTCTGATCGACGGTCACGATGGCGTGATCGTGATCAATCCATCGCAAGACCGCTTGTATAAGTACGGGAAACTCGCCACGGAACGGAAGAAGCGTGACGAGATTATCATCAAGGTAATTGATCAGCCCAGCGCTTCCAAGGATGGCGTGCCCATCGCCCTGATGGCCAACGTTGAAGGTGCGCGTGAGATGGAGCACGTGAATGCCATGAATGCGGACGGCGTGGGTTTGTTTCGCACGGAAGGGATTTTTCTGAGGCACCACGGATATCCGCCGGAATCCGTACAGTATGATGAATATCTCGCGGTTGCTGAGGCTGCGGGAGATAATCCTGTGATTGTGCGGACGCTCGACATTGGTGGCGATAAGACCATCGACGACGACAATGTGAAGGATGACAGCTCCTTTATGGGTTTCCGGGCGATTCGTTTCTGTCTGGAAAATCTGGATATTTTCAAGACTCAGATCCGCGCCATCCTTCGGGCCAGTGCCAAAGGGAACGTGAAGATCATGTATCCCATGATCAGTGGGGTGCTTGAGCTGCGCAAAGCCAATGAAGTTCTTGAATCGGTGAAGCAGGAACTTCGTTCCGAAGGAATTGATTTTGATGAAAATATCGAAGTGGGCGCCATGGTCGAAGTGCCCAGTGCCGCCATGATCATCGATATTATCGCCAAGGAAGTGGATTTTCTCAGTATCGGGACCAATGATTTGATTCAGTATTTGATGGCGGTGGATCGCCTCAACGACCGGGTCGCCCACCTTTATCAGCCGGCGCATCCGGCAGTCCTGCGCTCCCTGAAGTCGATTATCGATGGCGGCCGTGAAGCGGGCATCCCGGTCAGCATTTGTGGCGAGATTGCCGGTGAGCCAGCTTTTGCCGCGTTACTTCTCGGGATGGGAGCCAGTTCCCTTAGTATGACGGCAAATCTGCTGCCGGAGGTGAAGTATTTTATTCGAAATATCAATCAATCCGAGGCCATTGCTCTGGTCGAAGAGGTGATGGCTCTGGGAGATTCCGATGCCAATGCCAAGGCGCTTGAAGCGTTCCGTCGTGAAAAGATGGGGAATCTTGCCTAGAATCGGTTTTTTCGCCTTGCTTGTTGGCGAGTTCGAATGACCACCCGCACCACTTAGCTCATGTCTGAAGCCCCGCAAATCGAGAACGTTCATTACGACAGCTCCGTGCCAGTCATGGACCGCGAGCAAATCGATATGTTGCTGATGGCCGAGGATGGTGACGAATCAACCGCTCTGGCGCGGGAATTATTCCATCTTTACGAGTCGGAATCGCGTGAAAAGCTGGCGGCATTGGACCAGATCTGCCGGGATCGGGATGGCGACGCTCTTAGAAGAGTGGTCCATTTCATTGCCGGTAGCGCCGGAAACCTTGGCCTTATGCGCCTGAGCGCATTTTACCGTGGAATCGAGCATGCCGTCGACGACGGGGAGCTGGAAGACTACGAAGCCTGCGCCAGGCTTATCCCCCGGGAGTTCGAGCTCAGTTGCCGCGAGTTCAGTCAGTCGCTGGGCTTGGACAAATAATGCTGACGTAGATTTTTCTGGCAGAAGTCCGTTCCTGGGCTATTGCTTGACCGCTTATGTCAGAAAGCACGGACAGCCCGAACGATTTTATCCGCCAAATGGTGGCCGCAGATGTGGCCGCCGGTAAGCATGGCGGGCAGGTTCAGACACGTTTCCCGCCGGAGCCGAACGGATATCTCCAAATCGGACATGCCAAGGCCATCTGCCTGAATTTCGAGATCGCCAGAGAGTTTGGCGGCAAGTGCAACCTGCGATTCGACGACACGAACCCGGAAAAGGAAAGCGATGAGTTTGTCCGCGCCATTCAGGAGGATATTAAATGGCTGGGCTATGACTGGGCGAAGCTTTGTTTCGCCAGTGATTACTTTGAGCAGTTGTTCGAATGGGCCCTTCAATTGATCGAGTCCGGCGACGCCTATGTGGATGAGCTCGGTGCCGATGCCATGCGAGAGTACCGCGGTACGCTGACCGAGCCGGGCAAGAACAGCCCCTATCGCGACCGTCCTGTGGAGGAGAGTGCCGATCTTTTCAAGCGGATGCGGGCCGGCGAGTTCGAAGACGGCAAAATGGTCCTCCGTGCCAAAATCGATATGGCCCATCCGAATATGAATATGCGCGATCCGGTCATGTATCGGATCAAGCGCATGCACCACCACAAGCTGGGCGACGAGTGGTGTATCTATCCGAGCTACGATTTCACCCACGGGCAGAGTGATGCCATTGAAGGCGTGACCCATTCCCTTTGCTCCCTTGAGTTTGAGGATCACCGGCCGCTCTACGACTGGTTTATTGAAAAGCTGGGCATCTTCCCCTCCAAGCAAACTGAATTTGCCCGCCTGAATCTGACCTACACGGTTGTCAGCAAGCGCAAGTTGCGGGCCCTGGTCGAGGGGGGCTATGTCGAGGCCTGGAATGACCCGCGCATGCCCACGCTATCCGGGATGCGTCGTCGTGGCTATCCGGCGGCTGCGATTCGCAACTTCTGCCGCACCGTCGGTATTACCAAGACACCTTCGACCAGCGACATCGCCCTTCTCGAGCACGCCGTTCGCGACGAACTTAACCGCACCGCCGACCGCCGCATGGCCGTCATGGACCCGCTCGAGATAGAGCTGACCAACTGGCCGGAGGACAAAGTGCTGGAGGTCGAGGGGAACAACAACCCCGGCGATGAGTCTGCCGGCAGTCGGAAAATTCCTTTCGCGAAGCGCATATTCATCGAACAGGAGGACTTCCGCGAGGAGGCTAACCGCAAGTTTTTCCGCCTGAAAAAGGATGGGGAAGTGCGGTTGCGTCATGCCTATATCATTAAATGCGATGAGGTGATCAAGGACGCGGAGGGTAAGATTACCAAACTGCTCTGCAGTGTGGATATGGACACCCTGAATAAGAACCCGGAGGGCCGTAAGGTGAAGGGTGTGATTCAATGGGTCAGCGCCGATCATGCCTTGAAAGCGCCCGTCCGGTTGTTTGACCGTCTGTTCTCCGTGGAAAAACCGGAAGCGGATAAGGAGCGCGAGTTTCTAGAATTTGTGAACCCGGAATCTTCCTCGGAAACAACGGCTCTTTGTGAGCCCTGCCTGGCGGAAATCCAGCCCGGTGAAACCTGTCAGTTCGAACGGATCGGCTACTTCTGCGCTGACAGCAAGCTCTCCAAAGCGGGGCAACCGGTCTTCAATCGCACGGTCAGTCTGCGTGATTCCTGGGCGAAAAAGGATAAAGCGTCATGAAAACTAAATTAACTCAACTCTTTACCTCGACCTTTGGGGTAGCGCCAACCCAAATGGCATTTGCGCCGGGACGGATCGAATTTATCGGAAACCATACCGACTACAATGGGGGACTGGTGATGGGCGCTGCCGTGACCGAAGGTATTACCGTGGCCGCATCCAAGCGCGAGGATCGTGAGATACACCTGATCTGTGAACGTGGCAGCCTGGTTGTGGTAGCTCTCGATCAACTCGAGCCCATTGACGGGGATGCCTCCTGGTCGAACTATCCGGTGGGGGTAACCAAAGTTTTGCTGGATTCGGGCATGTCGATGGACTGTGGCTACAACCTGGCGGTGGTTTCCAATTTGCCAATCGGTGCCGGTATGAGCAGCAGTGCCGCCATCGAACTGGCGACGGCCTACGCGCTGGCTGCCTTGTTCGGGTTCGATGCCGGCAAAGCCGACTTTGCCCGGATTGGACGCAAGGCCGAAAACGAATTCGTAGGTATGCCATGCGGTATTCTTGACCAGGGCGTTTCTGCTTTCGGTCAGGCCGATCACCTCGTGCGGATTGATTGCGCGACAGAGGATTTCAGCACGACACCGATGCCGGAGGGGACACACTTCTGGATCTTTAATTCCAACAAAAAGCATGCCTTGGTCGATTCGGCCTACGCGGATCGTCACAAAGAATGTCACGATGCGCTTGCTCGTTTGCAGATACGCTATCCGGATGCCAAAACCCTTTCAGAAATCAGCCTCGAGCAACTGGAGGCCGCCAAGGACGACCTGGACGAGCTGCTGTATCGGCGCGCGGCCCACATCGTCGGCGAGAATGCCCGCGTGAGCGCAGTGCAGGAGGCACTCGCTTCCGGCGACTTGTCCGCGGTCGGTGCCGCCCTGACCGCTTCGCACGAAAGTTCGCGGGTTAATTTTGAAAACAGTATTCCGGAGTTGGATTTTCTCGCTCAGACATTGTCCAAGGAGGCGAACGTCTACGGGGCCCGTTTAACCGGCGGTGGTTTTGGCGGCGCTGTTATGGCGTTTACCAGTGCAGACTTCAGCCTCAACCAGGCGCGTGCTGTTACCGAGGCCTATTGTGAGAAATTCGGCTTTCAGGCTACCATCCTGCACACTCAGGCTGGTGCCGGTGCATACCTGTTCTAAGAGCAGCCAGTTAGCCTCAAAGTAGCATCGGCTTTGAAACCGATGATTGCAGTCCCGGAAGGAACACGAATCCAAACTTGTCTTCACTTCGCCCGGGCCTAGTTCTTTCTGCCATGAGTAAGCGTTACGTAGTAATCATGGCCGGTGGCCGGGGGGAGCGCTTTTGGCCGGTCAGCCGCTTGGCCCGCCCGAAGCAATTGCTCCCCATTGTTGGAGAAAAGGCCATGCTTACCCAGACAGTCGACCGCCTTTCCGGCCTGGTTGCCCCGAAGGATTTCTTTGTTATCACCAACACGGAACAGCGTGATGCCGTTCTCGAAGTTTGCCCCGATCTTGATCCGGCCAAGGTGATCGGCGAGCCGGTGGGGCGCGATACTGCCGCCGCCGTTGGGTTGGCCGCAGTTCTGGTGCGGCGCGAAGATCCTGATGCGACCTTTGCCATGCTGCCCGCCGATGCCGTTATTCATGATGCCAGTGGCCTATGTGCCACGCTGGAAACCGCTTTTCAGGCCGCCGAGTCGCAGCCCGTGCTGGCCACCATCGGCATCACCGCCGCGTTTCCGGCGACCGGCTACGGTTACATCCAGCAAGGGGATAAGTTGGGCGACTACGGCGATCGCGAGGTCTTTAACGTCAAACGCTTTGTCGAGAAGCCGGATGAGGCAACCGCTAAGAGCTATCTGGCGTCGGGTGACTACTTTTGGAATGCCGGTATGTTTATCTGGTCGGTGTCTTCGATTGTCGCCGAATTGGAAAAGAGCACGCCGTCACTATGGAGCGCGCTTCAAGCCATTGATCGGGGACTTGAGTCCGGTCAGGATCTTGATGCCTTGCTTGCCGAATATTACCCAAGCCTGGAGAAAATTTCCGTCGACTACGCGATCATCGAAAAGGCAAGCAATGTTGTCATGGTTGAGTCAGGTTTCGACTGGGACGATGTGGGCGAGTGGCCCGCCGTGGCCCGTCACTATCCGGAAGACGACGCCGGTAATGTCGTTCGCGGCAGCGCCGAGCTCAAGGATGCCAAGGAGAATATTATTTATTCTCAGGACGAGGACCATCTTGTTGCCTTACTCGGCGTCGAGGATTTGATCGTGGTCAGGACCGACGATGCCACGCTGGTCTGCCATAAGGACAAAGCCCAGGATCTCAAGGATCTGGTGAAAACGATTGGTACCAAAGAAGCCTACCGGAAACTCATGTAATTAATGGATGATGGGTGAAGATGGATGGACGTTCGAGAAAGTTAAACATTCAACGCTGAATATTTTAAGGAGGCGCATACCCTATTTCTCTGACCTCTGACCTCTGACCTCTGACCTCTGACCTCTGACCTCTGACCTCTGACCTCTGACCTCTGACCTCTGACCTCTGACCATGAATACACTCGGCATCGATTGGGGTGAAAAACGTATCGGCCTGGCTTTTGTCGACGAATTGGGCATCGCCCTGCCGCTTTCGGCCGCAGTGGCGGCATCCAAGAAGGAGCGCATGCAGCAGATCGAATCCGTTATCCGGCAGCGGCGGGTGCAGCGTCTGGTGGTGGGCTACCCTCTGAATATGGATGGCTCGGTCGGCTTCAAGGCCAAGGAAGTGGACAGCTTTATCGAAGAACTGGAGAAGCGCTTCAAACTACCGATTCATCGCGTCGACGAGCGACTCTCCAGCCACTCGGTGGAGCAGGGTCTGAAAGGGCAAAAGAAAAAGCCGGACCGTAAAAGTGGGGAGATTGATTCCCGGGCGGCCGCCTTGATTCTCCAGGATTTTATAGAAGAGCAGAACTTGAATTCCTGACTTGACCAGAACTCATCGGGGTCAAAGTCTGTGGGCTTATCTGACGCGGGTATAGTTTAGAGGTAAAACATCTGCCTTCCACGCAGAGGTCGTCGGTTCGATTCCGTCTACCCGCACCATTTAGGCGTATAAAAGGGGGCAAACGAACCTCGCTTCGCCATCTCCGCTACGGGTCTACACCAAAGTTTGGGGACCGGAGCATTTCCTTTCTATTTTCGTGGTTCATCTTTAACCGCAGGGTCTACACCAAAGTTTGGGGACCGGAGCATTTCCTTTCTATTTTCTTGGTTCATATTT
>NZ_QHJQ01000018.1 GCF_003185655.1 Coraliomargarita sinensis
CCCCTGATCACCCAACTTTCATCCGGACTTTCAGGCTTCTTTTTTGAAAAAATTGAGAAAGCTGGCGCAACGAGGAGAGGAACGATAAAAAGAAAGAGGTATGTAAGTAATTTCATTTTGCCTAACGGTGAGCGTAGTCACGGAGGTGAGCGGAGCGAACCGGAGTTGACTACCGCGACTGGATATCCTCCTCGGTGTTTAGATTGTTGAACCACATAAAGCTCTCTTCATCAAAGAGGACAAATTGGATTCGCTTCAAATTCTGTGTTGGAAACGCCTTGCAGGTTCGTATCAAGAGTTCAGCAACCCTCCGAGTCGGCAATCCGAAGACGCCAGTCCCAAGGGCTGGGATCGCCACCGATTCGATTCTATTTTCTTCGCAGAGTCTGAGGATTTCTTTTCCGCAGCTGACAATCAGTGCTTCCCAGCCTTCAGTTTCGCCATTCGGAGCGACGGCATGAATTACATACTCAGACGGCAAATCGCCTGCTCCCGTGATGACTGCTTCGCCCTCATGGATCGGGGCAAGTGCATCACATTCTTTTTGTATCGATTCACCGCCAGACCTCAAAATTGCTCCAGCGACTCCACTACCAAGAATGAGTTCTTCATTCGCAGCATTCACGATTGCTTGGGTAGTTGATTGGGTGATGTCCCCCTGGATGATTTCGATCATTCTTTTGGATATCGATGAGATGAGGCACCGATACAGCGGTAAGCGGTGCTGAGATTGGAATCAAGGTGGTCAAAATTTCCAAGAAGGTCAATCACGCGGCGGCTGTATCGGTTGTTCCTCAATCGTCTGGTTCTGTGTTTCCTTGCCCATTTCGTCAATGGTCAGGGAATACCGATAGTAACCGTCCTCCCAAGAAACCCGATTTCCATCTGCTTTCAATTTCTTCACCAAGGGAGTCGCTTCCTGAAATCCACGGTCAACACGAAAAAGGAGAGAACGATAACCAACATCCGTGAATTCTATCCATGAAGCGCCCGGGTCTAGCATCTCGAAACCGCAATAGTCGTGGCCATACACCCGTCTGATTTTTCCTTTCTCGAATTCAATCGTTTCGCTTTCAGATTCGTTGTAAGTGTGACCGAAAAATTCTCCACCCAAGAGAAAACCAATAAAGCCTACGAGTGGTATGGTTATTAATACGAGTAGGACTTTCATCTTTTTATCACAGAACGTAGATGTTTAGTCGTGTAGCGCAGCGGAGTCGACTAAACATCTTGTTATTGGCCACCTGGCGAGCCGAGGAGAAAAGAATCCCTGTGAAAATTTTTCTTCAGTCCCCAAAACAATTTTTTTAGTTGAAATGTGTTCTTTTGTTCACTAGAAGTTTCGGGTCCGTCACGCGTGACCTCAACGCATGTTAGGCCTCGCGAGTCGCAACCCGAAACCACTTCAATTAATTCTTTTGTGCCCTGCGCCTTCATTCTTTATTCAAGATCTCATCGCAGGTGTGCCTCTAACGTCAAGAGTAGTCGATGCGAGTCTGTGGGGTCAATTGTGCAACTGGTTCTCGGATAATCCAGCGCCTGAACTCGCATTGACTATCTCGCCTGGATATGCCCTACTGGGTAAGCCTCAATAAGATACCTCCAAATACTATAAACGCAAAGCCTGAAATCATTGGAATCAGGATAAGAATAGATGCATCACCATCGCTATTTAGATATGCAATTGAACTTATCAGGTAGAGGGCAGCACCCAGATTCATGGAATACCAGGGCCATTTCGTGTAGATTAGGGATATCCCGCAATTAGGACATTCATTCTCTTTTCTTGCTCCCCAAAGCGTAGTAAATTTCCACTTGTCCACCCACGAAACTTTGTGACTGCAGGCAGGGCATTTCATTCTTTTTTTCCTATATCGATGAGGACAGGCAACCCGCCTGACGAGTTGGAAGTCTTAGTGATTTCTAGAGTTTTACGGGCGGGTTGTCGGGTTGTCCTGCTCCGGCTGGTTCTGCCTTTTTCGCTTCTTTAGTCGCCCTTCGAGTAAACTTCTCTCGGAAATGAGGCATCTTGGAATCAGGCCAAGTCATCCACATCGTATCCCCTTCCACTTGAGCATCTACAATCTGCTTCCCAACCTTTTTGTCTATAAATTCTATTCGGATTATTCCGTCGTTCAGTTTGGTAACAAGTGGCTCCCCCTTATACTCTAACTCGCGAAACTTACAGTGCATCGTAGAGCCAGAGAATTCGAAGGTAAGAATCCCAAGCAAACCATCGAGCTTTTCCAAGCGTTCAGGCGTCCAGTATGGATGTTTCTTTAATTCTTTTAGAGTGCCCTCCATGTCCGACTTCCATGCCCCCTCTATCGGCTTGAGGAGCTCAGAGCCACTTACGTCGAGCGACAAAACAACAAAAAGTGATATGTATGTGAGTAATCTCATTTTTCTTAAAAACAGAACGTGGAGCACTATCGCACCTGTAGCGCGGAGCGCGAAAGGTGTTGATAGCTGCGTCTGGATAGACCCAGTTCTGGTATAGTCAAATCGGTTAGTTCTAATGCTCTCATTTCGAAATTAACCGGTGGATGAGTCCCTCTTATGTTTTTTCGCAAAAATAAACTGAGAACCTACGAGCGTTGCCAGCCCACCGATGAGGAAGGCCTGGGCGATGGCTCGATTTTGTTTAATTTCTTTTTCCATTATTACTCTTTCTTCCGTCGTCATCTTCGATTCAGGGATGTTCGCAAGGTGATTCATTTTCTGATGAATGAGTGCGCTGATTGCAATCGCTAGAGCAGCTATCAAGACCACGATCAACTTCGGTTTCATTTCTTTCGTCTATCGATGAGGGTAGACGCCCGACCAAAGGAGGTGAGACGTGCAAGTGATTAACGGTATTTTCGAGGCGCTTACTCGGGTTGTCTATCCCGCCTGGTTCGACCTTACTTATATTATAATTAGTAAAAATATTAAGACAGGTAGAACTACATCAAAAACTATTTCTTTTCTCGTTGGAGGAGATTCTAACTGCGTAAAAGAGATGACCGTATCTAGAGCAGAGATAAAAATTAGCGTTCCGGCTATTCGTATATCACCAAAAAAATAAAAATAAAATCCTGTTAATATGAGAACGATTCTTACAAGAGGCCGAGCCATTTGTTTTATTCTTTCCTTTGCTGGCTCCTCACTGGCTTTTTTAAGTATATGCCGAATGGCTGGAGTTAGTGCAGCAATAAACACAAGCAATCCACCTCCAAACTGTAACAGTGCGTTAATTCTTTCCTCGCTCATAATGGCTGTTGGATGCTTTCAGATGGGTTATATTCTTTCGTCGAACGATAAGCGTAGTCGATGCGAGCCTAACGGGTCAATCATGCAAGTGGTTCTCGGACTTCCCAGCGGCGGCACTCGCATTGACTACCGCGACTGGTTCGCTCCCTTCTGTGAGTAGTCCTTCAAGCGCTTCTTCAAGCTATTCATCTGCTTCCGAAAACTCCACCACGAGAGCTCTCCTTTTTGCCTAAGGGCGATCAGCAGGTAAAGAGCGCTTAGGTCTGGGTGTGATTCATTCGGTTCTTTAGTTCCCTGCTCATTCAGTTCTGATAGGACATTCACGCAATCGTAGCATATGAAGAAGCCATCTGGGCATGCATGCAGAACCTTTGTTTCACTTCTCTTTTTGCCGCAACAGGTGCATGACTCTTCTTTTTTCATTCTCTTTCAGCGAACGTCGAGATCAGCGGATGCGAGCCGACTGCTTTAGATTAACACTGGCGGCGTTACTCGCATTCGCTGCATCGACTGGTTGGAATTTATGTTCTCTCATTCTTACTATCAAGTATCCCAAGAATCATGGTGAAGAAAACACCAATCGCAGATAGGCTCGCTGAGACCATCAATGGTGCATAAATCTCAAGCTGCATGATGTGGTATGTCTGCTGAGACATATCGGAAAACATTTCGTGGAACTTGAAATTTTCATTCCCAAAGCGCCAGACACCATGAAAGAAAAGCAAAACACTCATTGATCCTAAGCCCCAAAGGAACCCCTTCATTTTCTTTCCTTTGGAATAAGCCACGCAACCAGCTATAAACAAGAGTGCCAGGATCGAAAGCAAGACGATAGCTTCTACTGTTCTCGCATGGCCATAGATGCTCAAAAGGCTATATTCGATGGCCCGAACTGTAGGTTCATTTTCCATTCTATTTTTCCAACGATAAGGAGTATCATGTAGTGAGCGAGGGACGAGCGAGCGGAATTGATACCTCCGCCTGGTTGTGTGAGCTTCTTTTATCGAGAATTATCAGGTGCGTGAGATTTTCTTCGGCGTGATAACTAACCTGTATAACTAAACCAAGATCCATCTCGCCAACCATATACATAGTTTCGCTCTCGATTGCTCGATCCCACCAAGACTTATGCGAACTAAGTGAGTGTTTAATTTCTTTGATCAAACTCCCTTCTATAATGAACTGAGTGCCATAAGCATCACGCGAAAACTTCCATTTTTCAGTTTGGAGAGCTTCAGATTCAAAAGATATCGTATGCAATCCATACGCTTGAAGTTCTTTTTCTAGTGCAAGACCGATGCTTTTATTTCCCGGTTGGTATCTGACGGTTGTCTCACATCCCACAAATAGAAAAACTAATACAAGTGCTATCGTTACGTGTCGCTTTGTCTTCATTTCTTCTTACACAACGTCGAGCTCTGGCGCGGCGCGTTAGCGACGTTGACCAGAAGCGGCTTGTTATGGTTTTCCGTTTAGTATGGTAGGTTTAGCGGTGACAGTTCCGGTCCAGATGTTCTGAGGGTATCGATACCAATTCAATTTGGTGTCCCGTAGTGCTTTCTCTTCCCTGAGGATCTCTTCCGACATCCGATATTGGAAAAAGAGAGCGTAGCTCTCTGAATCTTTAAATTCATAGGGGAGCCTGAGCTTCACAGTCTTGGACTTATTCGGTGCTATCTCGATCAAATACTCTTCAGGCCATTTACGATCAGCCCAAAGTCCATAGGGCATGCATCCACCAATTCTCTCGACAGGTTCCATGCTTGATGTGCTGACGAGATGGATGTCGTAGTGTGGGTAGTATGCGTTTCGGGTGCTCCCGTCTAGAGGTCGAAGGATTCTCTGATTTTCTTTTGAGGTGTTCTTGAATACGAGGAGGATGTCGCGTGTTGATGCGCCTGCAATCTGTGCAATCGATATTTCTATTCCTTCGTTCTTGTCCTCTTCGAATTTTGGCAAAGCTAAGAAGTCTTTTGGAATCTCGAAGACCTCGGTCTGCATCTCTTCTTTGCCGATGCCTAAGAGGGGGATCAGGAAAAGTAGATATGCCATGAATTTCTTTCCCATAACGTAGAGGTGTCACATGGAGTGGAGGCGGAGCCGTAACGGAATTGTGACCACCGCCTTGATAGCTATTGATTGTTTTTTTGGAGTCGAACCCATAGTCCCATTCCGGTTTCAATTTCACTTCCATACATCCCTGTGAATCTTGTATCTTCCTTGTAGACCAAGGGTTTTTTAATCTCTAAGATCCTTTTAGATTCCATGGATTCAGGGTGAGAAATCTCAATAAGTCCGGGACCTCCAAGATCCCATGTGACCCAATGTCTTTTCCCGTCGAGTTCAATTACTTCGTAATCGGGAAGCCCTAGTTGGGCTCTCCTTTCAGGGGTAAATATTATTGGTGTTTCGCCTAAATACCTACCTTCAAGATAAACTTCAGCCTTGATTGGTTCAGCTGAGTCAAATCCTCCTTTTGGATCAATGACTAATACGGCATCCACCACAATATCTTCTCCTTTATCTTTGGTCATGAAATGGCGGCATCCCACATACGAAAGCGTGAAGACGAGGACAAGAATGACCAATATCTTATTCATTTTTGCTATCGATGAGGACAGGCAACCCGCCAGTGGGGATCGTAGTCCTAGTGATTTTTAGAGTTTTACGGGCGGGTTATCGGGTTGTCCTGCTCCGACTGGTTGGACTTTGATTTTCTAATGGAACAAAAATAGGCTCACCCTCTTTCAAGGAATATGGGTTCTGTAATCGATTCGCCTGTATAATCCAGGATATCCTTGAATTTTGTGCGCTGGCGATCGAAGCTAATGTGTCATCATCAGTGACGTGATACACGATGCCCTTTTTGGGATATTCAGCGTCAGTTGAGTGGTCCAAATTCGGATCAGGTTTTAAAAAAGGCCCGAAATGAACATTGGGATGTGATCTAGAGGGAACGCCTGCGTTTGGAACTGATCGATAAACCCCCTCATGTAGAGGTGTTTCGACAAAGGCCTCCTCCTTTGCTTCTTTTTTTGCCCTGCTGGAAGAAAAGTCAGTGGTTCCGCATGAGATCATAGATAAGACCGTCGGCAGAACTATAGCAATGTTCCGGATTTGTTTATTCATTTTCTGTCCAACGTGGAGCATGAGCGCGGCTTTAGCCGTTGCTCACTGCGTCTGGATCTGTCTTTGGGTGTAGGGTGAGTGTTGTAATCCAATAAAGTATCGAAATCGCGATTCCGACCGCAAGAAGTGCATCGAAAATATCATCTTTCTTGAAGCTAGATACCGTAAGAAACCAAATTAAACATGAAATTTCCGCAGTTAGCCCAACGATGATGAAAGCGATCATTTTATTTTTTCTTTTTCTCATTCGGGTGTGCCAATAGGCAAGCCCTGTGATGGCCGCAGGCAAACAAAGGCCTATGTAAAGAAAAGGGATAGCCAGTATGAAAACGCCGAGAGCATGAGGGTCTATTCCAAATTGGATAATCATGTCGACAATCAGAACTGTAATCGGAAAGAGAAAAACATGCCACAATATTGCTCTGTAGGGATCTTTCATTTTTTCACAGATCAACGTCGAGGAGTCTCAAGGAGTGAGCGACGCAGGAGCGAACGGAGTTGAGACCTCCGATTGGTTAGGCTCCCCATGCAAAGAAATATACGATGCCGGTATCCTTGTCGACAACTGCGCAATTATA
>NZ_QHJQ01000019.1 GCF_003185655.1 Coraliomargarita sinensis
TATAATTGCGCAGTTGTCGACAAGGATACCGGCATCGTATATTTCTTTGCATGGGGAGCCTAACCAATCGGAGGTCTCAACTCCGTTCGCTCCTGCGTCGCTCACTCCTTGAGACTCCTCGACGTTGGATGAAAAGAATAATCACATCCTTAATAATTACGGTTTCTGCCCTTATTGGAGAAGCCGCCTGCAATCTTCTTGAACCGAAATTCGATTCTATCGAGATTCAGGCGGACGAGATTCTTACTGCATTAAAGAAACTCGAATCGGAAGCTCAGGCGATCTACGCGAAGTACAAAATGTCTCCTACTTTGATTGCATTCGATTTTACCGAGGGAAAGAAAAAGAAAATAGAATACACCGGGAAGGGAGTTTCGTGCCTAGAAGTAGCTTCGGAGCTACTTAAAATGAATGGGGAAGAATTCTATATATCGGACACGGAGACCATTTGGATCGGCGTAACAGAAAAGAGAATTAAGAATATTGAAAGTGAATACCCATTTAATATTCGAGACGTTATTTTTCCTATGGTGGTATTTGAAGATATGAGCATCTCAGAAGTCGAAGATATCCTAGCTAAGTTGTGGCTAATTTACAATCCTCAGGGAGAATCCGCAGAGTGGCGCATGAACATCGGACGAACATATGCAGAGAAAATAAATCTAAAGTGTAAGCAGGTAGACTTCCTCACTCTAGTTACCTACTTAGACATCATTACAAGCAATGCATCCAACCAGGCAGAGGTGGCAACGCCATAGGCGCGCCACTCTTCGACGATCTGAGAATGAAAAAATTACCTGCAGCCCTAATCATTATACTAACGGGAACCTCCTCAGTATATTCGAATTATGTAGAAGTATTCTTCGAGGGAGCCATCGATACTGTTACTGCAGGCACGAAACAAATCGGAGAGAAAATAAAAGGCAGCTTCAGATACGAATTGGATGCTGAAGGAGAATTCCCTAGTCCATCGATGATTTATCCGCTACAAACAAACTTTCGAGCGTTTCCACTGTCTATGACCATTGATGGTAACACGCTTAGCTATCAATATGATACTGGCGCTCACCTCGTCGATTGGTCTGAAGAGAATAAAGAAGATTTCAATTTGTCTTCTGACGGCTATCTGTCCGACGGAAACACAAACTTGAGAATGGAGTGCAATTTTGAGGGTCCTGATTTATTTGATAGTCTGTGGACACTCCCAAATCCGCCGAATTTTACGAATCTGAGCCTTGCACGCTTTTCATTATCCATCACCACGCCAAGTAACCTCAACTCGTTTGAAGAAAATTACAGCGGAACCATAGAACATATTTCTGCTGTTGTTCACCCAGTGAGGCCGGAAGTCCAGATTGTCGACATCAGTGACGATGACATCACTGTCCTCTTCTATGGGAAGCTCCAGCACTCTTTCAACCTAGAGGAGTGGACAGACTCCCCCATGTTTTTGCAGAGTTCTAAACATACTTATTCGTTTTTTGAGGGTGCTCCCAAAAACTTCTTTGTGAGGGCCACCGAATAAATTCAGATCAAGACGATGGTGGACAATTCCGCTCGCTCCTTCGTCGCTCGCTTCATGCCACATCTCCACGATGTAGAAGAAAATGAATGTTCACCACCCGCTGCGCTGGAGACACGAAGGCACGGAGGAGAAAAAGAAAAATCAAAACTCTGTGTCTCAGTGCCTCCAGTGAATCCGCTTTGCGGGTGAACGTGTGGTTAAAAATCAGGGAAGAAATGAGAGAAGGCACTCGACCAATCCACACCCACCAGCCAGCCTGAAAGCTACATCCAGACGCTGCTGGTCAATCCCATTTACGCCGCTGGACAGTCGATAACCACTTGAACCACTAAACTCACTGGCTGGGATGCCAGAGCTTTACGATATAGAAGAGAATTTTGAAACCGCTAATTGACACTAATGAACGCTAATTAAGAGAAGGAATGAAAATGAGAATCAGCCCCATTAGCGTAAAATTAGCGGAAATTAGCGGTTCCCGGCTCTGCCGGAAAAAAACATTTCGAAGGAAAGAAGAAGTGCTTGTCGGATTCGATGCCGTTGGGCACTCAGGAAACTATATCCAGTCGGAGGTCTCAACTCCGTTCGCTCCTGCGTCGCTCACTCCTTGAGACTCCTTCACGTTCTGCGAAAAAGAAAATGAAACACGATTTAGCCGATGACTACTCACTAGCTAAGTGGCTGAAAGCAAAGAAGGAATTAGATCCGAGTTCTAGGCTCACCGGAATAGCTCTGATCTTTCTTGGGATGGTCTTCGTTTTCTGGGGGATCTCGGAAGTAAATGAATCTCGAATTGATGAGACTATAAGGGAAAGAGAAGCTCTCCTGTTAGTTGAGGAAATTCGCGGTTCAGAAATCATCACAGACAAAATAAGAAAAAGGGCTACAACTGTCGAAAAGTTATCCTCCCAATCCAATTTTGATGACTCATTATTGATTGGAAGTCTCTCGGCAATTTTTGGTTTCATCCTATTGTCTATCGGCTCCAGAAAACTTAAGGCAGAACCAGCCGGCACAGGTCAACCCATGTAACCTGCCCGAAAATCCGAGAATCACTTGAACCACTAACCCGTCAGGCTGGGTGCCTGGCCTCATCGTTCGAGAAATGAAATCGACTCACCTTATACCTCTTTGCATGGCCCTAGCATTCTCCGTTCAGGCGGAAGTCACAATGAAGAAAGAGAAAGTGAATCCAGAAAGAACAGAAGCTGTTCGCCATATCTGGTTTCGAGATGGTGTGAAAGTGGTTAGCCAGAATATCCCAACAGACGAAAATAAATTAAGCCTCTGCATAATTAGCCCCTTCGAAAAGGAAAAAGGAAATGCGGCATTGGCGCTATCTTTCACGGATGGACGGATTTCATCCATCTTCAATGGCCCAGCTTTGGAAGGCTACGGTTTCTGCATCGACGATTTTACCAGAGACGGGGTTCCGGACATCATCCAGATCGTCGGAGAAAACCAAGAAAACGGGCAAAGAAGGCTGATCGAAGCATACTCGATAATCGGAGGTATTGTTGAGCCTATTCCAGATAGACTTATAATGGATAGGTCAGATGAATTCTACTTCGACGACGACATCATAGCCTACTTAAAATCTAAACTCGAACCAGACGCTTCTGGACAACGTCGCTAACGCGCCGCGCCAGAGCTCGACGATCTACAAAAAAATGAATCTACTTACGATAGAAGTTCCACAAAAAAGTATCCTGTTCTTAGTGATGGCAATTTGCTTGAATGCTGGACATGGTGCGACTTTTCAGGTCGAGGGCACTAATATCGTTTTGACTTATCAAGATGGTGGATCACCGGACACTGTTGCCATCTCGGACTGTAATACCGATGCTTCAGGGGAACTTCTGATTCCATCCATCATTGGGGGTAAAAACGTAACAAGCATCGGCGACCGTGCATTTTATGACTGCGACCAGCTAACTAGCGTAGTGATCCCTGAAACTGTAGATGAAATTGGAGAGTGGGCGTTTTTTAGATGTTACAGCCTAGCAAGTGCCTCTCTCCCTGATAATATCACGACAATCCGACTGAATACGTTTCGGTATTGTCGCGAGTTAGATAGCATTACAATACCAGATAGCGTGACTACGATAGGAGAAGGTGCTTTTGCTGGTTGCAGTAAGCTCAGTGAGATAGTTATACCCACTAATGTTACCTCGATCGGGAGTTCTGCTTTTCATTTTGCGGGTTTGACCAGCGTGAGCCTTCCCTCCGGTCTGACAGATGTCGGTTATCTCGCCTTTGGTTATTGCCAGAAGTTAACTGAAATCTATATTCCCGACACTGTGCTCACAATCGGAGAGTCGGCTTTCAATGGTTGTCGCTTACTAGAGGACGTCAGACTACCTTCTGGTCTAAAGGTTATTAGTGAACGCATGTTCGAATACTGTGAATCACTGACTTCAGTTGACATCCCAAATACTGTAGAAGCAATAGAGACTAGAGCCTTTGCGGGATGTTCCAAGCTGGAAACGATTCACATTCCATCAAACGTCACATCGATTGAAGGAGCCCCCTTTGCACAATGCACAAGTCTTACAAGCATTACGGTTGCAATCGAGAATCTCGCGTTTTCCAGCATCGGGGGCGTTTTGTTTGATAAGAACGGAACAACACTAATTGGCTATCCATCCGGTCGAACCGGAGGATACTCTTTCGATGAAAATGTAACTGCGATCGGCGACCTAGCATTCTATCGCTGCACAAATTTGACTAGCATAGTATTTCCTCAGAATCTCAATTCTATTGGCGCTAGTGCCTTTGCCTACTGCACCTCATTGACCGACCTACAGTTACCAGAGAGTCTAATCACTATCGGGCGAGGAGGTTTTTCAGATTGCACTAGCCTGCGCATAATCGAACTCCCCGGTGGGCTGACGGTCGTGAGCGAGGAACTTTTTAGAGGCTGCAGCAGTCTCAGGGAAGTAATTTTACCGGAAGGTATTACAAATATAGGAGGCGATGCATTCTCATATTGCTCTAGCCTTAGTAGTATAATTATTCCAGACAGTATGAATCAGTTCGACGAGGGGAGCAATCCATTCTCCGAGTGCTATAACTTAAAGAATATCACTTTCGAAGGAGATGCGCCAACCTCTTCCGAAGAGCTATTTTTTGATGATCAGTTTGCTGATCTTACGATTTATTTTTATGAGAGTGCGGACGGTTTTACCGAACCTGAATGGCTTGGAGCGCACTCCTATGAAGTGAGTGGGCCTGACGCCGACTCAGACGGAGACAATTTTGGTCATCGGTTGGAAACCTTGCTTGGAACTAATCCACGCGATGGAAGCGACCGAGCGAAGGCATGGCTAACCCTAGAGAATGACAATTTAAAGATTCACTACGCGCCACACAGAGAGCATCTCAATTTCAGTGTCCAAGAAACAACGGATATCTCTGATCCGGAAGGATGGGCTAACCTTGACAGCCTTAGCTTCACAGGTGACTACGACGAACAGACTGCAGAGATTTCTGGCCCCAGAAATGGGTCTACTTTTTATCGTGTCTCAGTAACGCAGAAATAAAAAGGTGAATAATTACTTGGGACGAGTATTAACGACGGGCCAGAACATTTTCAGCTATCGATACCTCCGAAACAAAAAGTAGATCAAGACGACGTAGTCAACTCCGAGGCTGCGCCTCTCCGTGACTAGTCTCTACGTTCGTGAAAGGAATGAAAAACGAATCAAAGCTATCGATCCTTTGGGCTATTGTAGTTACAATCGTTCTTCTAGCCCTTATCTTCCATGTTGCTGACATCGTTCGAGCGTCCGTCAACAGATACCATGCCAGGGTAGAAAGAGAAAACAGAACTTTCCCCTTTCTTATTAACTACCGAGTCGTCAGCAATGATACAAACGATTTAATACCAAGCATAATACAAATAAATGTGAATGGAACTGATTACCACAGCAGATTAGATAACTCGATTGCAGGAGAGTCGAAGGAACCATTTACTGTTAAAGTAAATGTTTATGGAGCAGGTGGTATAAGTGAATTTTTAAAATCAATTGAGCACAGAGTTGATGGCCACACTGTCGAACATTACGACATCATAATCGAAAGCACGAACAAGTCGATGGAGGAACAACCGATACAGCCGCCGCGTGATTGACCTTTACGGAAATTTTGACCACTCTGAATCCAGTCTCAGCACCGCTTACCGCTGTATCGGTGCCTCATCGTGACGATCTACAGAAAGAATGAAATGTCGAAAGCGGGAAGCCATACTCTAGTCTATAGCTTCATTGCCCTTTTTGCTTTGATTGGCCTTCTTTCAGCATTTAGCGGATCGGCAGGAATCTGGCTGCTTCCATGTTTGATCGTCGGGTTTTTAGCGCTCTGGGCAGTCATGAATATCTTCAGCCACAAAAATAATGAATAAAGATAAAGAGAATCTAGATGTCGTGGACGAAATAAATAAGACGTTTGGTGACGGAAAGGCCTTTGAATTAAGTGATGAGCGCTTGCAGGAAATCGTAGCCGCTTGGCTCAAATACATCCCTAGCGATGATCCACAGAACCTACACCGAGCCAGCCAATACGGCACGATGCTAAATTCCTTACTCATTGCCGCGAATACGAGAGAGATAGCACGCCAGAATAAACGGATTACTGCCTTAGCCGTCGTCATTTCTTCGATAGCAGCTGGATCAGCACTCGGAGTTTATCTTCTGTCAGTCGCTAAGATTTTATCATAAGCACCTAGGAGAAACAAAATGAAGTGTAGATCCAGTCGCAGCTATCAACTCCTTTCGCGCTCCGCGCTTCAGTCGCGATAGTGATGTGTCCTGAGATTGGTGGACAAAGGATTCCGTTACTAGGTTGTGGTTATAATGTTTAGTTGTGGTTGATGCAAGCCGGTAGGCTAGCTCCTATGCCCCCCATGGGGGGCGCGATTTTTTCCTCGAACTGAACCGGGTTTTTATAGCCCAGCGAAGAGTGTTT
>NZ_QHJQ01000020.1 GCF_003185655.1 Coraliomargarita sinensis
TCGCGGTTCAGAAATCATCACAGACGAAGTAAGAAAAAGGGCTACAACTGTCGAAAAGTTATCCTCCCAATCCAATTTTGATGACTCCTTATTGATTGGAAGTCTCTTGGCAATTTTTGGTTTCATCCTATTATCTACCGGCTCCAGAAAACTCAGGGCAGAACCAGCCGGCTCAGGTCAACCCATGTAACCCGCCCGATAATCCGAGAATCACTTGAACTACACACTCGTGAGGCTGGGTGCCTGGCCTCGACGTTCTCCAAAACAATGAGTAAAAAAGTAAAAATATTTTGGTTGCCGTTGTTTTTTGTTCTTGGGGCGTGCCTCGGTGGTGCTATTGGCTTAAGCTACTTTCCAAAGTCTATCGATGTGATTGATGGTCGTGTCTTTATAGATGGGAACTTTCCAATTGGATTAGGAAAGAAATATGACCGTTTTCACCAGGTAATTCATCTCTTCACTGTTGATGGAATAAACGTAAATGGACAAATCAAAGGAATTGAAATTGATCAAATCTACCAGATCATATCGATGATTGAAGAAGAGGACAACTCTCCTGTATTATCTATTAGGTTTATATCTAAAGATAGAATTGAAGTAAATACTGGTAAAACACGTGGCCCCCTAGATGGAGGAGGAAACCTCTACATGCTTCATCTAAAGGATGGCGAATGGCAAATTATGGATAGAGGGTCTTGGGTGAGCTAAACAAAACTGGGGAGAACCAGACGCAGTGGGCAACGGCTAAAGCCGCGCCCATGCTCGACGTTAGAAAAATAAATGCCTAAAAGAACTAACGAGTTCCAAGAAGTCGTGGACAGCATACAGAGGTTGTTTGCCCCAAAGAACGCGGAGATAACTACCTCAGCGATGGTTGCGCCGCTCCACGGGGGAACTCCTCGTGAAGTAGATATCCTTGTGAAATTTAAAACAGAATTGGGTATCCCTTTTACTCTGGCGGTAGAAGCAAAGGATCATTCTCGACCAATCGACTCAATGGGAGTCGAAAACTATATCGGTAAATACAACAACACTGGTGGGATAAGGGTCGATAAAGTCCTGATTGTAGCCCACTCATTCACGTCTACGGCAAAAACACGTGCAAATGACTTAGGTTTCAGTCTTCACACCTTAAACGAATTAAACGAACAAATCGTTGGCCAATTCGAGCGAGACAATCAGGATGATTCGGGCGCATGGTGGCTGAACAAAAATGCTAAAAAGGAAGAAGGGCACAAGCGGGTCGAAGTCGATTTGTTTGCTTTTGATGGCAGTAAGTTGCCATTGAATACGACAGTTGTGGCGCCTAGAAAAACAAAGAAGAATTTAGGCACCGCACGAGAGTGGGCCGATAGAATTCTGGAGTTTACGGCTGCGCCATTTGCAAATGAACAGTTTCGAGAATGGGCGGGAGTAATGATCAATCCTATTCTCGAAGCGAAATTTTCGGACCATAAAGGGTGGATTGGAAAGAAGAGCGTTAAATTAGACAAGATGACGTTTGATTTTGGCATGCGAATGCAATTTCCCAAAATGCAGTCCAAGGAATTTGAACTTGAAGCTGATGATGGTGAAACAAAGCGAATTGTTCAGGAGATTGGAGAAAACAAAGGCACTAAGCTTAAGGTTACTTATGAACACAAAAAAGGCAGTGACTCAGCTGAAGCTATCAGAGTTGATCATGTGAATGCTGATGGATCACCTCCAGAATCAAAGAGGATCATCAAGAAAATCAAATTCTAACAAGTCGATAGTGGACAACTCCGTTCGCTCGTCCCTCGCTCACTCCGCGCCACATCTCCACGATCTACAAGAAAATGAAAAATAAACGAATTGCATCCGAGTGGCTTTTCTTCGTTGGAGCCTTTCTTTTTGGGATTTTAGCACTTCCGATACTCATCCTCCCTTTTCTTTTTAGCGTCTTAGAATGGGGGAACTATTTACCGATAATATTTTATAAAAGCCTCTTCTCCCATGATTGGATGATTGCCTGGGGAATAACTCTTGGACCATATATTTTGGTCCAATTTATCCGATCAATTGTCTGGTCAGTAAAAATATTGAAAGAAGATTCAGATTAACGGAACAGCGGAAAACCCTAAGACAAAAAGAGAAAACAAGTGTAGATCCAGTCGGAGGTCTCAACTCCGTTCGCTCGTGCCTCGCTCACTCCTTGAGACTCCTCTACGTTAGTCAGAAAAAATGAACTGGAAAGAATTCATCGCCACAATCATTGATAGCCTCGCATGGCCTGCGGTTGTTATCGTTGCATTCTTTGTGTTCAAAGAACGGCTTGGAGCCGTTTTAGCTAAGCTTGCAAAAGTGAAGTATAAAGACCTCGAGCTGGACTTCGAAAAATTACGCGAACAAGCGAAAGAAATAGAATCAAAAGAACCTGAGGTTAACCCTTCTGAGGGACCGTCAAATCCTACCTTATCATCGCTTGAAGATCAGATATTGAATTCAGTAGAGTCGGCACCATCAGCAGCTATTCTATTGGCATGGTCTGCGGTTGAAGCATCCCTTGCTAGTGCCGTAGCGCGTTTGGCGATTTCACCAGAAAGCCCTTCGTATCGATCCCCGCTTCATAATATTGAGGTTCTTCATAAGCATAGCGGGATACAAAAAATGGAAATCCAATTATTGCATGAAATGAGGATGCTTCGAAATAAGGTTTCACATGAGCATGAGACCCTAAAAAGGATCAGCTCTGAACAAGCAGAAGATTATACCTCTACAGCATTCAAACTCATAAAGATCCTTAACTCACTCGACAGGAAAGACTAACAAGTCGATGGTATCAATTCCGTTACGGCTCCGCCTTCACTCCATCGATACATCTTTACGATATACAAAAATGGGTGAAATTACAGAGTTAGAGCAAATCGATCCACCAAGCACCCTCCAATGGATTGAAGCCTACTATCAAGAAATCGGGATCCTGAATCTGATAATCATCCTTATTTCCCTCGCGGCCTGTTTGTTTACGGCTCTAAAGACAAAATCAGAGAATAAAGAGAAACACTTTCGACGCATCTGTATCATTGGAATATTCACATCAAGTTGGTTAATCTTTGACTCAGCAAAAGATCTAGTAAATTGCTTTAACTACAGCACCACAGACGGGAAAATGCCCGTTGAAATGGTTCTTACGAGCATTGGTGAGAGAGCATTCCAGATCCAAGCAATTGCACTACATATGGCAATGATTGCAGCCCTATTACTCTTGGTCCACTCAAAGAAAGATGGTATATCCAGCCGGTAGTATCAACTCCGTTCCGCTGCGCTCCACTACGTGATACACCTCATCGTTCGATGAAGAAAATTTCACAACTTACCCTGCTGCTCATTCTTCTCATATCGAGCGCTTCCTGCTCGGAAACGAAGGAAGCAGCTTTGTATACTTCATCGATAACTTTACCAGCTGAGCAGCACGAACTCCACCACTTGTTGCTTCGGGAATACCGAAAGAAAATACCTAAAACAGAGAAAACAAATTACCCATCGATCTACGAAAAGAATAAGGATGGCGTCACTAACCCATACGTAGAATTCATCTTCGGAGATGATGTCAAAGGCGGTGAGCTAAAAAAGAATCTGAAAGAATACCTAACCACAAATCCTGACCAAGCTGGGGATTATTACAGTCTCTGGACAATTTTCTACCTGGAGCAGATAGGCATTAAAATCTCAGATCTAGAAGGCGGAAGGGTCGAAGCAAGCAGCTCAGAATTGAAGATTACCGCACGGCAAGAAGAGGTAGAGTATCTCGAAGAACTTTTAAATCAAACAAATGAATGATCGAACCAGTCGGTCGTCTCAATTCCTTTCGCGCTCCGCGCTACAGTCTTGAGACACCTTGACGTTCTGTAAAAAATTATGAAGCTGCCAGATTTTATCGATGAGCTCATTCCATTGCCTGGGTGCTTCTTGGTCTTTGACGATGATGATAAATCTGAGGCCGAAGACGAGGAAGAAAAAGTATTCCTAGATTCGTCAAAAGATCCCGAAAAAGCTGAAGCCGTGCTAGGAGTTTTTAGAATGAGCAAAAGCAATAGCATTAGTCTCCTACAAGAAGCTACGGTTTTAAATGAAAATGGATTTTACCCTAGGGCTGCAGCTTTAGCTATCATGTCTTACGAAGAGCTTGGAAAGTCACAGATTGCGGCAGATTACTACACTAAGTTAATCCCGGAAAGCATTTACAAAGCTGCTTTCCGAAAGCACGAAAAAACAGCATATACAAGCAGGCATCGAGCTATCGGCAACCATGAGAAGGTAAAGCATGGTTTTTACATAAATAAGTCCATTGCCCGAGAACTAGAAACAATGAGACAGCGAGCACTTTACGTAGATGAAAACAATAACCCGAGTGAGTCATTTTCTAAGGATGACGCAGAGCTGATCATCAGCAAAGTGGCTGAACACCAAAGAGCGATTGAGCATGCAGAGCAGTTGAATTGTCGGATTGGCTCCAAAGCATTATTTAAATAAACAGAACAAGGCAGTGGTGGCAACGGCTAACGCCGCGCCACACTTCGACGTTAGGGAAAAGAATGAAAAAGCAGACAAACGCGATCTTAGCAGCTTGCTGTGTCCTTTTCTTAAATTTGCAGGCCGTAACAGATACTTCAAAGTCTGACAAAGAAACCAAGTTCCAACTCAAACTTTCAAAGCAATACGGGGAATCCTTTGTATATGGGGAATTACAGGTTTCAGCCGGGTTTTACCCATATGATCCCATCATACTGTTCGCGGGAAATGAAGATAAAGCCCTGTTTCAGTGCAACCTTGTTCCAGTCGTATCGAACAGCCGTAACAAGAGACTGGATTATGAGAGAACCTTCACATTTGGAATAGAGCCAGAGATTGTCACTCACGGTAAGATATTTATCTCCGGTCAAGAGATATTACTGCGCGATCAAGTCGTAGAAGTGTTCGACTCCCCGGACCAGGCAAGAATGAGGGAAAAAGCAGAATACCTTAGGAGTGTCCAGGAGTCAGATTTCCCATTCTTTAAAGCACTTGATAGCACCTATGAGAAAAAAGAAACTAATCTTAATAAAGCGAATATAGAAGAGGCTTTCCACGCCTTGTTCCCTGAATGGGAGATCGGTTCGATAGACCAGGCAGTAGATCTAGATAGAACCGTTAACATCACACTAAATCACGATAGTGGAAAACATCTCTTATTTATGCTTATTCATTACTATGAAATTAGAATCGTAGAAGATGAGGGTAAGATACGCATCACAGGGATACCAGAAGTAGATGCACAGCCCACAAAGCAGATATTGTATTCAGAGCTAACAAGAAAACCAAACCCTAACCAGGCTAGAGAGGCAACGCCATAGGCGCGCCTCCTCTTGACGTTCTGGGAAAGAAATGAAATACCACGATTACAACATCCTATCGTACTCAGTGGATTGCCGGGAAGGCGTGATTGCGATGAATATCGGACGTCCGAATCAGCCAGAGATCGCGAATGAAAAAATAATCTTTTCAGGAGTTGTCGGGTATCACTTCAAAGATGCAATGGGGTCGATCATTTTGGACCTCGAAGAAAAAGAAATAAAAGAATTCATTGAGAAGAAATCTGAAGCATTCGCAGAATCTTACAGACTTCATGGAATCCCAA
>NZ_QHJQ01000021.1 GCF_003185655.1 Coraliomargarita sinensis
CAGCACTCCCGCTTCAAATGCCCGAGGAACCAGTTGATGATGATGCGGTGCCGTTCACGCTCCTGCTTCGGCAGATCTGATGACTGAAGCGCGTCCGACCAGTTGGGGAAGGATATCGTCGTCATAATCCTATTAACTGTACATATGTGCACTTATTACAAGTGAAAAGCATCTCTAGCCAAAGACAGCTCATCTAGGGCCGGATAACCCCTGCGCCCGCGCAGGCGCGTGTTCGGAGACATTTTGACACCAAGCCTCGAGGATGTTGTACTGCACTGGCCTTCAAGACAAATGATAAGTTATTTATCATTAACCAATTACATACTCAGATTCAATAATCTTGAAACCGTCTGTCACCTCGACAATGTCAGCGGAAAGTACACTAATAATACTGATAGACAGATAAAAAATGAAAGTAAAAGAACTCATAAAACTCCTCCAGTCAGTTAATCCAGAAACTGACGTGTTCTGCACATCCGAAGACCCAGAAGTGCTAGATTCAAACTCAGGTCACAAATTCAGAGTATTTGAGGTTTCTGCAGTTGAAGAAGTGAATGGAACCAAATCCAGAGGAGACGATGGGATCGCTACCTTTAAGATTGGAAAAAGTGATCATTCAGAGCCACACACCATAATGGAAATCACATGCGATATTTAATCTTATATGTGAGAGCAATGGAACATTCGAAGAGTCTATCCAGACGCAGCTATCAACTCCTTTCGCGCTCCGCGCTACAGTCGCGATAGTGCTTCACGTTCAGAAAGGAAATGAATTTAAAGCCCGCAGATCGTAGGACGCTCGAAAGGATTCGAAGGTCTGAAGCCCTTAGTAAGATGATGCGCTGGGTTTCCGTTGCGGTCTTACTGGTTCTTGTCGGGTTGCTGATCCACACAGCTTCTGAAATGAACGAATTCAGAGAAAGCATCCTGAACGATGATGGCTTTTCAGCAGAGATCTTCGCATTCGGCCTACCAATGCTTTATTTCAGGCTTACGGTATTTTCCTGTGTGACCGGGATATTATTAGGTCTCGCAATAAAAAATTGGAATGGGAATCGGACGCATCAGCTGCTCATCGCAATAGTCGATGCGATCGAGCAGGATGAATCTGAACCAGTCGGAGCTGGTCAACCCCATTTACGCCGCCGGAAATCCGAGAATCACCAGGAATCCTAAACCAACGGGCTGGGGTGCCAGTCCTCCACGTTCGATGAAAATAAATAAGAGTGCTTTGAAGTGAATAGATGAATGTAACCTTAACTAATATTAAATATGTTTTATTATCGTTACTTTAAGTGGTCTTTCTTGGTAATACTTCTGGGATGTTCATTGGAAGGGTTGCGTCTCAGTGCTTCTGAGAATAGTTTGTCGAAGCAAGATAAGGTGGAGCAACTGGTCCTTGAAATGAAGGAAAGAGAAAACCAAATCTTAGCTTTATTGCGAGAAGGAGACCTCCAAGAGAATGTTTCGAGTTATGAAAAGCTTTTCAAAATGGATATGCCGAATGTGCGATCTGCAGCCGTTTCGATTCTAATGTCTCGTATTTCAAAAGATATGATCGATGTGGGTTCGGATCAGGAAATTGCAGAACTTTTAAAAAATATAATCGAATCACATGATACTCACCCAGAGTATAAACTCTGGATGGCTGAGATTTGTTTTGTGAAGAAACCGATTGGTTTTGACGGTGATGAACAAAGTTTGAGCAATATGACGTTTCTTTATGATACAATTTCTGAGGAATTGAAGAACCAGTATATTACCCAACAAGTCTCTATGATTAAGTATCTATACGTAAATAGGTGGGTAAATCGAAAGCATAAGGAAAGTGTGTTGAAGGTCGAGAAGGGCTCTAAGCCAAATGCAAAGATCGAACCAGCCGGAGCTATCAACGTCGAGGCTGCCGCCTCGCCGCGATAGTCCTCGACGTTAGAGGCACACCTGCGATGAGATCTTGAATAAAGAATGAAGGCGCAGGGCACAAAAGAATTAATTGAAGTGGTTTCGGGTTGCGACTCGCGAGGCCTAACATGCGTTGAGGTCACGCGTGACGGACCCGAAACTTCTAGTGAACAAAAGAACACATTTCAACTAAAAAAATTGTTTTGGGGACTGAAGAAAAAATTTCACAGGGATTCTTTTCTCCTCGGCTCGCCAGGTGGCCAATAACAAGATGTTTAGTCGACTCCGCTGCGCTACACGACTAAACATCTACGTTATGCAAAAATAATGAATAAATTGAAACAAATCAGTGCAGTCTACTGGATAGCTATTTTATTCACCATTTCACTTTTGATATTCCTTTGTGTGGTGGACTCTGCAGATAGAGCATCGGGTCTCGGTGGTATTTATGGCGCATTTATTGGCGTCCTACTCGCTTACGCTTTTTCTAGGCATTCCAAAAGAAAAGATGACGAGTTAGAAAAGCATGAGGCATCCATTGACGCATTGCTTCTGCTGCAAGTTCAACTCAATGACCTGCACAATACTAAAGAAGAGTATGTCGATAAATTAAGAAAGCATATTGAAAAGGACAAAGGCCTCTTTAATCCATACCTAACAGAGCCAACAGGTAGTCATATTAACCCTAAGTCGTTACTGTGGCTCATGCGCACCAAGGACAAACAACTTTTCTTGGATATTAGGATAGCTCAGGAGCATTATTTCACGCTCTACATGATTATAGAGAACAGGAATCTTGAGCTAGAAAAATGTAGCATGATGGAGCAAATCGAGAAAACTCCTGTAGCTGGATTCACCGGAAGAATCCCAAAGTCACAACACACAATAAAAGCAAAAGAGCTAGAAGCGCTTATAGTGAAGCGATTTGATAAAAGTTATAGTCAGTATAAAGAGGTCTCAGAAAGACTTCATAGATTGATCATCCAAACATTCTCCACGCTTCCAAAACCACCGAAATTCAATCTACCTGAGGCATAACAAGCCAGAGTGGGCAACGGAATTCGCCGCGCCCATCTTCGACGTTAGAGGCACACCTGCGATGAGATCTTGAATAAAGAATGAAGGCGCAGGGCACAAAAGAATTAATTGAAGTGGTTTCGGGTTGCGACTCGCGAGGCCTAACATGCGTTGAGGTCACGCGTGACGGACCCGAAACTTCTAGTGAACAAAAGAACACATTTCAACTAAAAAAATTGTTTTGGGGACTGAAGAAAAATTTTCACAGGGATTCTTTTCTCCTCGGCTCGCCAGGTGGCCAATAACAAGATGTTTAGTCGACTCCGCTGCGCTACACGACTAAACATCTACGTTAGCTAAATAAATACTATGAATACAAAATATGCACAGATAGCCCAAAAACTAAAAATTAAATATGGACTTCGCAATACCCCAAGCGATTCACAGGTTGAGAACTGGAAGTCCAAGGTAGAATTGAAAAAGAAGGTTGGGCTTACCGTCGAGACGGCAGGTCGAAGTGCTGCGGAAGACATCTTCACAGACTACAGCACTGTTAAGTATGCTTCTCAAGCAGATACAATTGAAGCATTGCTTGAAGAAATCGCACGAATGGAAAGAGAAGGTCGATAGATGGTAGACATTATAGCTCAAGTGTCTGATCCAGATCCGAATTACTTGAAGGACGTAATTCTTCCGGTTGTGATGTTCGTCGCAGGCTTTTTTGTCTCTCGACTTACCATGTCAAAAAAAGACAGAAAAGACCACGAACGCCAGATGCAAAAGCAGGTCGATACCTATCAGATATCTTTAAATCGAGAGTTTAACAAGTTCACCGATGCGTTAAGAGAGTATCGCGACTTAGAAGGAGAGCCTAGCCTTCAGGACTTTCTTAATATATCGCAAGCTGGCGAGGCATACTTTACTCAGTTGAAGATGATTGCTGATGCTGCATTTGCAGGAACGATTCCATCGCCGACTCGGAATTCGACTTTTACGCAGCCGATTAAGGAAACCTACGAGGTTTCCATCCCAAAGTTCTATGAAACACTAGATGAAATCGCTAAGAGGAGAGAAACCTCTTGGAATGGCGAATTCAGGAGAGGTAACTACGAATCCATCTCTAGTTACTATGAGAAGTATTGCATCGAATAAGCTATGATGTGTCCTGAGATTGGTGGACAAAGGATTCCGTTATTAGGTTGTGGTTATAATGTTTAGTTGTGGTTGATGCAAGCCGGTAGGCTAGCTCCTATGCCCCCCATGGGGGGCGCGATTTTTTCCTCGAACTGAACCGGGTTTTTATAGCCCAGCGAAGAGTGTTT
>NZ_QHJQ01000022.1 GCF_003185655.1 Coraliomargarita sinensis
TCTGAGAAATACATGCCTATAGGGCCATACTTTCGATACTTGAGATAAAACAGAGCTCCTATGCCTACAATGAAGAGGATTATGAGTATGGCGACCGGATGCATATTTTCTTTGGCGAACGATGAGGTGTCACGCGGAGGGGGCGCAGCCCCCGGAGTTGTGACCACCGGCTGGTTCAGCTTGTTGCGGTAAAAACTGTTCCCAGTTGCCAGATTCTGCCATCTGCTTTAGTTCTTCGTTTCTCTTCCGGAGGAAGGCTTTCATGTAATTCGTGAGAAACATTTTTTCTGCCAGACGACCTAAGATTCCAAGAGGAGCTTCGAATTCGAATCTATCGCTCATTTCTGTTCTACTCTCTTTTTCTTTAAAAAGGTGGGTATGCTTCATTTTTGAGAAAGCGCCTTTGGTCATTTCGTCTTCAAAGACTTTCGGTCTGTTCAAAATGGTCATGCGAACAGTAAGCTTCTGTTTTACTCCGAAATGCGTCGCTTCCCAAGTGACGGTATCATCCAGTTCCATAAGACCTTCCGTTTTTCCAGCGACCGCTCGTTCCTTTGACTGAGACGTGGAAGCAGTGTGTGCGTCGATGCTTCTCGCCAAATCGAAAACACGCTCAATCGGAGCATTGATTTGTGTGGTGAGTTCGATAACGGCCATTTGTTTCTTTCGCTGAACGGTGAGACCAGACACCCAGCCCAAAAGCTCAGTCGTCCTGTTGATTTTTAGAATTTTGGGGCGGGTTACATGGGTTGTCTGCGTCGTCTTGATCGCTCACTTTCGGATTTAATCGCGCAATGACACTACGAATACCCATGCTTTCGATACAATCTTCAACCACTAAAAATGCAATAACCCACAGCAGAATTAGCGCTGGCTGCAGATCTTCATGGTCGTGCCAGATGAATGTCAAAAAGCCGACGTAGGGAACTACCCAGATAACTGGCCAAAGAGTTCTATTTTTGTTCAGTTTATAGAGAGCCCATCGCTCCCGCCAATCCAGTGGCTCTACTTCAATGGTATCATACTTCGAACCCTGAGCTTTGATTCCTTTTTTTCTTTCATACAACCTGTGCTCACGTTTTTCGACACCGCTTAAGCTAGGCGTAGGGATCGTCCATCTGAAAGTTTTCATTTTGCTTTAGCGATCGTCAAGAGGTGGCGCGTAGTGAGCGCAGCGAACGGAGTTGTCCACTCTCGCCTGGTTCTCCTTTGGTTTTGGACAGCCAGTGAGCTGTCCCTTTTGACTCATCCAGTTCCCATTCTCCAGTAACTTTCTTCAGACTGTAAATTCTGCCACCACCGTCCATTGGGCCTCTGACTACTCCAGTCCTCACCTCTACATTTTCTCGGTCAATGACTCGAATTGAGAGTATCGGATCTACACCATCTATCTTCTTCACTGTTTCGGCTATCTCCGCTACGTCTTCGACGCTAATACTGACGATCTGGCCATTGATGCTGGTTCCTTCGATTTCGACTGAGTGAACTACCTCGTAGATTAGTTTAAAATCTGCACCTCCGTAGAACAAAATATTTCCTTCGGTGTATAGATTCCCATCCTTGAAGACTAGTTCGCCGATTAGCTTTTCCTTTTTAACCAAGTATCCCAGTGGCACTCCCAAAGCAATACCGACGGCTATAAGTGCTATGGATGTGATTGCCTTCGATTTCATTTTCTGGAGAACGTAGAGGCCAGGCACCCAGCCTGACGGGTTAGTGGTCTATGTGATTCTCGGATTTTCGGGCGGGTTACATGGGTTGACCTGTGCCGGCTGGTTCTGACTTCAGGCTAACTTTGAATAGTCTGCTCAATCCGACAGTAAATGTAAAAATCCCTGCGCCAGCAAGAAGCAAGGAAGTGGTGTGGAGATGGTCCCAACCCTCCCTTGCTGATCGCGCTAAACTCTCTGCTTCCTTTATTTCGTTCCAGACGTATGACTCAAATTCCTTCGGCCATTTTTCAGCAAACTCAGGCGTCAGTTCTTTTTTCATTTTTTCTTCGGCTGCGCTCTTCGATCTGTTTAGGTCCGTCTGAATATTCTCTTCAATTTGGATTGGTGTCAGTAGCCCATAGAATCCACCAGCTGCAATCTGGAATATGCCAATCAGGATGAGGCTGATGGTAAGTTTCATTCTCTTTCAGAACGTGGAGCACTATCGCACCTGAAGCGCGGAGCGCGAAAGGTGTTGATAGCTGCGTCTTGATCTATCCATTTAGTTTAATTGCTCCGACTGTTCCGTAACCCTCTGGATTGAGAATCGTGATCGGAAGGTTTACTTTCGATAGATTAGTTTGGCTTAATTCTTTATGGAGCCAGCGAGTGGCAGTGTCCACCAAAATGTCCGGAGAATCGAATTCAATATCGAACGGATCTAGCATCGGTAATGGTGGCTCAAATCCATCTGAACCCATCACCGTATCAAATAGGCATGCCTTCTCTTCGATTTTCTTATTCAAGACATAAAGGTCAGGCCCATCCAATGATACTCGAATAGTCAAAAAACCTTCGCCATCTTGATCTGAGAAAACGTTCACCTCGACTGCGACTGCCTTTGGCGGTAACGAGTCGAGTGCATCCTCGAACTTCCCTTTTATCTCGGCTGAATGAGAATCGAGAACTTTGAGAACCTCAGAGATGTATTCGTCTTTTTCCATTCTTTTATAGATCGATGAGACCAGACAACCAGCCTGAGGGCTCAGTCGAACGGTTGATTTTTAGAATTTTCGGGCGGGTTAACTGGGTTGTCTGCGTCGGCTGGTTCTGTATTCTTTAAATTACAAGTGGTAAAGGTCCTATAATCTGGGCAACGCCTAAAATGATATGCGTCAGGATAACCATTCCTTTCTTATCTTCTTTCCTCCAGACTGCCAAGAAAGCTCCAATAGTCACGAATGGAATCGCCGAGAAAATAAGTAAGTAAAAAACCGTCACATTCGGTATCATCCATTCCTGGGACAGACCAAAGCAGTCCAATAGTCCGCACGACATAACGTAGAGCGCGAAGGCGAAATGAGTGTAAAGACAGACCCTGGGTCCTAAGGCTTTCATTTTCTTTCACAGAACGTAGGTGATAGACAACCGACCTTCGAGGTCATTCGTGCAAATGGTTTTTAGAATTTTTTGGCGGGTTACTCGGGTTGTCTACTCACCCTGGTTCAGTCTTCTATTTTATGTAGCTGGTGGGATGCTCGATGCCAGCATGACAATGAGAACCAGAGAATCATGAAGTGGATCAGAATACCTTTAATTCCATTTATGTCTATGAGTATAAAAGTCGCCATTGTAGTTATAAATGCTACGCTAGCTAAAGTTACTTTATCGTGCTTGATCTTTGACTTTGGCTTGGACGTGCACTGGCACTCAGCGCACTTGTAAGTGGTGCTCAAGCAACGAAGGAAGAAAGAAATAGGTCCAACTCTATTTTTACAATATGGGCATTTCATTTTACTGAACGTCGAGGATGATCAGGTCGAGGCGCAGCCTCGATCTTGATCACTCCGGCTGGTTCACGCTTTGTTTACTGTGTTGAGCAAAGAGTTCCGAAAGGTTCTCCCAGCTTCCATCACTTTTCTTTCTGTAAAATTCTCCTCCGGAAACGTAGGCACCTGTTCCTTCTGCGAGCTGAACCTTTCCGAGTGGCAGATTGGCCCTCCAAGTGAATATTCTTTCCGCTAGTGGGAATTCTGAGTTCAGGTCAGAACTGTAGTAAAGACTGGGTGGACTGACGTCTGTATTCACTTCCCCATTCTTTCCAGTCCAGTAGCGAAACGAAATTTCGTATGCTGCAATACAAACGAGGATGAATGCTAGTATGGTGAATTTCTTTTTCATTCTTTTCGTGAACGTCGAGGCCAGGCACCCAGCCTCACGAGTGTGTAGTTCAAGTGATTCTCGGATTATCGGGCGGGTTACATGGGTTGACCTGAGCCGGCTGGTTCTGCCCTGAGTTTTCTGGAGCCGGTAGATAATAGGATGAAACCAAAAATTGCCGAGAGACTTCCAATCAATAAGGAGTCATCAAAATTGGATTGGGAGGATAACTTTTCGACAGTTGTAGCCCTTTTTCTTACTTCGTCTGTGATGATTTCTGAACCGCGA
>NZ_QHJQ01000023.1 GCF_003185655.1 Coraliomargarita sinensis
CCGGGGTCCCGTCGATTAATATCAGTTTGACTGCCTCCTGTTTGAACTCGGCAGTATAGCGTTGTCTCTTCATGGTTGGATCCTCTTTTTAAGAGAATCCCATGTCCAGTTTTCTCAGGACACATCAGATGAGATGTCTCAAGACTGTAGCGCGGAGCGCGAAAGGAATTGAGACAATCGACTGGTTAGCTCATTGATGTATATGCGTAAAGAAAGAACCCACCGACGAGGAAGAACACTCCCCCAAGGATAAAAGGAATTAGAGGCATTAGTCGAAAACTAGCATCATAAATATCGCAGATTTCGGGATCTTTAGGATTAAAGATGACTTCTATTTCCGTGCCCGGTTGGTATTGCTGGGTATTTGATGCCGTCCCTGATTGCCCAAGGTAAAATTTCTCGGCAACGGTATAAGAAAACTGGGTTCGGAACGTTATTTTCGCGGCAGCACCCCCTCCAGGAATCGATGGAAATCCGTGAGACTGATCGGACTCATTCTCTCCCAATACCTTGCCTTTTGTAAATGCAGCTTCGCCGAACTTCTTTCTCTTTTTCTTTCTTTCGTTCAATCCAAGCGGAAGCATCAAAAGGCCGACTGCCAGTCCTACACCGCCAATGATCAAAAACAGAGTAGATTCATTCATTCTTTTAGCTAACGATAAGAGTAGTCGATGCGAGCCCAACGGGTCAATCGTGCAAGTGGTTCTCGGATGATCCAGCGGGCTGACTCGCATTGACTACCTCGCCTGGTTCTGAAATCAGGTGCCGAACAAGTGCAATCAGCCCCCATAAAGTGAGGAACGTCAGCAACCAACAGACTAAAGCGAACACAATCCAATGAAGAGCTTCCTGTCTCCTGAAGAAGAAGAGTTCTTTCGTGAACAAGGCTACGAAGTTTCCGTAAATCGAGTATGTTGCCGGTATCGGCAAGCCCCATCCATATCCTCCGATTGCAGCAGGCGCAAACAAATGGCTGAAGCAAAATGCATAGTGGTAGCTTCTGTTCCTTCTTTTTCTTCCCTTCCAAAATGTGAAGGCAATTAGTGCAACAGACAGGGCTAACCAGATGCCTCCAATGCCCCAGACTGCTATATTCTCTTCATGCATTTTTTCTCAGAACGTGGAGCTGTATCATGGAGTGGAGTCGCGGAGCGACGTAACGGAATTGATACCAGCGTCTTGTTCTGCCTTGGTTCTATCGAATAAGACGAATTGATGGTCTCCAAACTCGAAGTCGAGATTTTCGTGCTGATCACAAATGTCCCGAAGGACAGCTATTACTGATCTGTGAGGATCAACATCCTGCACTTCGATCAAAGGATTGATGTCTCCATCAAGCGCGAGAGCAGCCGGGCACTTGGCCTCAGAAAACTGTAAATTCTGTCTAAGAACCAGTTCGTAAAGTGCCATTTTCTTCAGGTCCCTCGTTGGGGTATCATGGTATCTTCTTTCTTCGTAAATGTGATAGCTCCATCTCATAGCTGATCCAAGCTGTCTCTTGTAGCCGTAAGAAAGTTCTCTTTTTATACGATCCTTCTCACTGATGTGGCTTAAGCCGAATTCCCGCATGCCGTCCTCTGTAGATTTTAGGAACCAGACTCCCTTGGCTCCAGTGTCCCAGTATGAAATCGCTGAGATCACTCCATTCTTTTTGGATGGTAGCCAAAGATTATAATAACCTTCATCATCAAGTTCAATTTCGCCTTTAAGCACTTCATCCACTCTCAATTTTCCGATGTTGTAGAAGAAGTCTTCGTGAGGTGGCTCACTTGGAATATCGTATTCCATTCTTTCTATCTCACCAATCACAATTAGATCTGCCACTTGCGCGTAATATTCTGAAGGCTGCCTAGTGTCTGCAGCGAATATCTGTAGCGCGTGAAGAAAGATGAGGGCTAGTGTGAGGTTTCTCATTTCTTTTGCAGAACGATGAGGTGTCTCATGCCTGTAGCGCGGAGCGCGAAAGGCATTGAGACCACCGGCTGGTTAAGGCTTCTTTCATTTGGCTAGGAGACTCATGAGGAGGATACTGCAAGCTATCAAAATCCAAGCAACTCCAATGAAACCAGTCAAAAGGGCATACCCTTCTTTTGTTCCAAAATCCACACCCCAGTTCGAGTGTGATTCATGAAGCCAAGCACCCATTTGTTTTCTTTTCAGAATGAAGACTGTGCCGAGAATAATAGCGATGGGCATCGTGAGTAGCTCATTCATTCTTTCTTAACAGTATTATTAGTGTACTTTCCGCTGATATTGTCGAGGTGACAGACGGTTTCAAGATTATTGAATCTGAGTATGTAATTGGTTAATGATGAATAACTTATTATTTGGATTGAAGACCAGTGCAGTTCAACATCCTCGAGGCTTGGTGTCAAAATGTCTCCGAACACGCGCCCACGCGCGCGCAGGGGTTATCCGGCCCAAGATGAGCTGTCTTTGACTAGAGATGCTTTTCACTTGTAATAGGTGAACTTATGTACATTTGTCGTAGTTATGACGACGATATCCTTCCCCAACTGGTCGGACGCGCTTCAGTCATCAGATCTGCCGAAGCAGGAGCGTGAACGGCACCGCATCATCATCAACTGGTTCCTCGGGCATTTGAAGCGGGAGTGCTGTCCGGCCACGAAAATTTCGGCGCAGGATTTTATCGAGCATCTGGTGGACACGCGGCATCCGGCGGACTGGCAGGTCAAGCAGTGGACGGACGGCCTGAACTGGTTTTTCCGGGAGGCGCCGACACGGCGACGGGTAGCGGATCGGAAGGACCCGCCCTGTGTGGCCGAGTCTGACGGGGCAGACAAAGCGGAGGAAGAGGCTGAAGAAGCGGTGAGCGAGGCGGAATTCGAGGACGGGCGGCGGCATTACGCCCACACGGTAGCGGAGATGCAGGCGAAGGTGGGGATGGATCCCTGGTATGAGGAAGCCACCCGTTTGATGCGTGTGAGGCATATGGCCTACCGCACCGAGGAAGCCTACCTGGGTTGGCTCCGGCGGATGGAGCGATACCTGAATCACAAGGACGGGCTGGAGGCTTTCGGCGAAAAGGACTTGAAAGGTTTTTTGAGCTTTCTTGCCGTGGAGGAAGGCGTGGCTGCAGGCACACAGCGGCAGGCTTTGAATGCGGGCGTTTTCTTTCTCCGTGAGGTGCGCAAGATGGAGTTGGGGGATTTCAGCGACTACGTGAAGGCGGACCCGAAGAAGTATTATCCGGTGGTTTATTCCAAGGGGGAGATCAAGCGCCTGCTGGACCGGATGCGGGGCAAATGGAGCTTAATGGCGCGGCTGCAGTACGGCTGTGGCTTGCGGATCTCCGAGGTCTGTCGACTTCGGATCAAGGACGTGGATCTGGAGCGCGGGAAGCTCTACGTCCGCGCCTCGAAGGGCGACAAGGATCGCTGCGTGCCGCTACCAAAGTCGTTGCGGGAACCGCTGGTGAAACATCTGGAGAAGATCCGTTCGCTGCACGACGCCGACCGGAAAGGGGATGTTCCGGGTGCTTACATGCCGAATGCGCTGGACAAGAAGATGCCGAAGGCGGGAAAGCGATGGGAGTGGTTTTGGGTCTTTCCGATGGATCGGTTGTCGAGGGACCCGCGTGCGGCGGACGCGCCGAAGCGGCGGCATCACATCCTGCCCCGCGCTTACCAGAAACATCTCTCAGTGGCGGCAACGGAAGCGGAAATCCCCAAACGTTCGAACTCGCACGTCTTGAGGCACAGCTACGCCACCCACCTGCTGGAGAACGGAAGCAACATCCGCACGGTCCAGGAGCTTCTGGGGCATACCTGCGTCGAGACGACCATGATCTACCTGCA
>NZ_QHJQ01000024.1 GCF_003185655.1 Coraliomargarita sinensis
TATTTGTAGATTCGGCAAACGCTCGTTCTCATTCTCTTTTTCCCGGGAAATGTCATCCGCCAGAAGCGTTGAAAGCGACATAGCAAATAAGAGTGTAAGGGCGTGCTTCATTTTACTTCATCGAACGTCGAGGAGTGGCGCGCCTATGGCGTTGCCACTTCCGGCTGGTTCACCTCTCTTCTTTTAATTAAAAAGTTTCTTACAGGGTTCGTGTTCTTCATGCTGGTCTCACCATAAATCAGACCTACAGAAGGTCCACCATCAAGATTTAGTGCTCTATCGATACTGGGAAGCTCTGTTCTGAGAATTTTGGAAAGATCATAGAGGTATACTTCACTAGTAGTCATGACGAAGACCTTCTCATCAGTCGTAATGCCGATAACGGTTCTTTTAGCTGCCGTTCCAGAACGATTGTATATTCCTTTCTTCCCTCCGGGATCTACAATGAAAGGGCCCGCCTGAATGACGTCTCTGTATTCTTTTTCTGGTAGTTGCTTCCAATGTAGATCAAGTCGCCCGTCTTGAGTAATCGTCAGAAAACCTGAAAGCTTCGGATTCTTTACGTTTAGTATTCTCTTTCCATCAATCATGCAGTAACCGACCACACCCAGGTTTCCGTCAAAATAGCCACCATTCACTATGAGAATATCGTCTTTGGGGGAGTAGTGGTCTGTAACAAAATTCTTCTTCTTTTCTCCATCAAGTATCGCAAATCCTGAGTTCTCGTCTTTCTCAAATTCGATCACATGAATGCTTACCCCTTCTTCTTTTATTACGTATGATTTCTCAGCATACGTGAAGGAGGCTAGTAGGAGTAAGCTAGCTAGAATGAGTTTCATTCTTTTGGTGAACGGTGAGGTGTCTCAAGACTGAAGCGCGGAGCGCGAAAGGAATTGAGACTACCGACTTGTTGGGTTTAGTTCAGTTATTGCGTATTGGATAAGCTTCTTACCTCTAGACTTATTAAATGGTTTGTTCAAGAGCTTATCAAACGCATCCCAAGGTATCGAGATGTCCAGACTCTTCAGATATACATAACACGTCTCGCGTTCAATTTTAACCAATGCGGCAATTCGCTTGGTTTCCTTGAAGGTCAGTTTTGCTCCTTCTTTATCAAGTTTAGACATATATCCTGAGGTATTGTGAAGATTATATTCTCTGCGCATCGCCCACAATAGAACGTGCGTAAGTGAATGTATCGTCACGAAATATCCCTGCCAGTAATTCTCACGAAAGGTCAACTTGTATACTGGCTTCTTTCGATGCAGGCTCTTGCTCCATACTACACTAACGCCATCTCTTCTAAGCTTCTCGTGTATGGCTTTCAATTCGTTGAAGACTTCCCTTTTTTCGATTAAGTCTGATCTTTTTTCTTTTCCATTGAATTCAATTCGACGGTGGCAATCTTTAAATAATGAGACTAGCAGATCATCTCTAGTTCCCTCCATGATTTCATCGAGGTATTCATGGTGATGAATTTCGTCTGCGCTCTTTCTGCAAATGACGCAGAGACCTTGGTCTCGGTCTAAAACTCGATTTCGGGTTTTTCGCCACTCTGAAGAACGCAGAAACTCGCCGTAGGGTGTATCGAGTCTAAGTCTATTCATTTTCTTACCCAACGTCGAAGAGTGGCGCGCCTATGGCGTTGCCACCTCTGTCTGGTTATGGTTAATTACTAGTGGTTCTGTTTTAACGCTTCCGGTCCAAATGTTAAGGGGATAACGATACCAATTCCCTTTTGTATCTCTTAGCGGTCGCTTCTCTGATAAAATATATTTTGGTATTAAGTATTCGAATCTCACGCTGTATGATTCTGAAGACTTCAGCTGATATGGTATTTTCATACTTCGAGAATATGTTTCATTCGGCTCTATACTAATCAAATAGTCCTCGGGCCATTTTAGACCATCGTATAACCCGAATCGGTTTCCACAACCACCACCAGCACGAGGGACTGCCTCTTCGCTATTTAGATTGGAGACTGAGAAAGTGTAGTGTGGGTAGTACAAACCCTGAAGGCTTCCATCCAACGTTCTAAGAATATGAACTGTGTGATCAGAGATGTTGCGGAAATGAATTACTACATCCCTAATGTCGCCATCAGCCTTAGGCTCCAAAGTGATTTCAATCTTTCTGTTTTTCTCTTCCTCTGCTTCAATTTGTTGGAGGAAGTCGTTTGGAACTTTCAAAAACTCTGTGCTCATTTCCTCTTCTGCCCTCAGTGGCAAAAGAAGTATCATTGCGAGTAATATTAAAATTCCTTTATCCATAACGTCGAGGTGTATCATGACTGAAGCGCAGCGAAAGGAATTGATACCACCGTCTGGTTCGGCCCTAGATTGTTCGAGTGAGCAAGGACTGGAATTAGGATTCAGATTGGTTAGTTCCCTTGGAGACCTTGCCGCTCTTCTTAATGGCATCAATCAAATCCCTGAGAGAAGACCTGTTCCTGATGGCATCAATGATAGAACAAGCCGACCAAACCAAAGAGATGAAAATCAAGATGATAAAAACGGCTTCCCAAGTGGACTTGGAAATTCCAAAAGTTTCGGAGAAATCACTAGTGCAAACTGCTGTGACGAATGCAGCCAGCAAAGAAACTGGAGTAATCCATCCTTTTCTTTTGGTGATGAGACCAATGTAGTCGCGCAAGCAGAGTTCGAGCCTGTCCTCGGTGATGATAACAACATTTTGGTCAAAATTAAGATGGACCTTCGTTTGTTGGACATAATCCGAAGCAAAGGATTCGGAGAACTTAGACTCGGGAGAATCGGTAACGTCACTCATTGTTCTCTCCTTCCTTCTTCTTATCCTCCTTCGCAGAAATCTCATCCATGAACCCAAGAATACCAATCGCATGTAAATTCATGTTCCCGCAATTGTTGCATCCGACAACAACGCAAGGAACTGATGGGCCTCCTAATCTTAGATTTTGGAAGTCGGTCTGCTGTTCGACCCTAGAAAACTCTTCCAAGATGGTAAAAGAATTGTTTCCGCATCTTGCGCAGGGTTTGGTCGCATCCCGCTTTTCAAGTTCCTTTATAATTCGTTTTTTGAGGTCTTCATTCATTTATTATATTTCTTTGCCGAACGTTGAGGTGTATCACGAAGTGAGCACAGCGAACGGAGTTGATACTACCGCCTGGTTCTCGCTTCATTTAAGCTAGTGTCTAATGCTGAAACAAAACCTTCCAGCGGTTGCTTAAGACTCGGAGGCATCCAAATAATCCTGTTCTCGTGCCTTAAATAATCTCTTTCTGGCTTTGATAATCCTCCAAAATATCTAGTTCCTGTTTCCTTCTTAAGTTTTTCGCCTTCGAGGATGAGGCAGTTTAATTCGCTTATTCCCACACTGGTGGTAGAAACCAATGCCTTCGTATAAATTCTCTCAATTTCCTTTAATCGAAGGCGCTCATTCTTCCCTAGTCCAATTAACTCACCAGAGAAAAACCGAACGCTTGTTTCGTCTAGTTCAGCCGCAGGCGACTTGTCTAGATATTTAATGCTGCCAAAAGCAGTGCAAGGCGCTCCGATCCCTAGGATTAGCAGGAATGCTGTTAGTTCAAATGCTACAATTCCTACGACAAGTGAAATCAAAAGGAACACAGCACCAACTGCTATAAGTAGCAGGTATGGTTTTCGGTTTTCTTCTATTTTCATTCCTGAGAACGATTGATGTGTCCTGAGATTGGTGGACAAAGGATTCCGTTACTAGGTTGTGGTTATAATGTTTAGTTGTGGTTGATGCAAGCCGGTAGGCTAGCTCCTATGCCCCCCATGGGGGGCGCGATTTTTTCCTC
>NZ_QHJQ01000025.1 GCF_003185655.1 Coraliomargarita sinensis
AGCGGAGTCGACTAAACATCTTGTTATTGGCCACCTGGCGAGCCGAGGAGAAAAGAATCCCTGTGAAATTTTTTCTTCAGTCCCCAAAACAATTTTTTTAGTTGAAACGTGTTCTTTTGTTCACTAGATGTTTCGGGTCCGTCACGCGTGACCTCAACGCATGTTAGGCCTCGCGAGTCGCAACCCGAAACCACTTCAATTAATTCTTTTGTGCCCTGCGCCTTCATTCTTTATTCAAGATCTCATCGCAGGTGTGCCTCTAACGTAGAGGAGTCTCAAGGAGTGAGCGAGGGACGAGCGAACGGAGTTGAGACCTCCGACTGGATATGGGATTCAATAGGCGATTCTAACATACACGGCAGGTGCACCAAATAATGAAACAAGCAATGCCACAGTCGAACCTATTTTTACTGTGTTATTTTCCGACGAGGCATAAACGCCAATCGTCCCTAGGAACAGGCCGAATAGCAAGATCCCGTAGAGTAGTCGTATTCCCTCTTCTTTTCCTGATGCATTTAATATTCGCGGCAACCCGTGGGGGGCAAAGGTGAACGCTAGAATCGTCCAACAATAGCTAGACCCGAAAAATACAAGCCAACGAGACAATCTCGACTTCACGCTTATATTCTTCTCTTCCATATCGTAAAGAGGTGGCGCGCCAAAGGCGTTGCCACGCTCGCCTGGTTAGACCTTATTTTTGTTTCGCCCAAGTGGCTTGGTGGATGGTCTGTCCTGCATCTGTGTTTAGTGTGTGATGATGCACGAGAGTGAATCCTTCTCTCTTATACTTGTTCCTGTTCTCTTCGAAGGCGTTTGTTGGAATGCCATGATTACTCCAGAACCAAAATGAATCAGTAGGCAGCTCTGTATAGTAAGCACGAAAAAGGATTTCATCATTCCCTGTCTCTTTTGCTTCAACGATAACTGGGTAGAGTCTCTGACTTCGTTCATCAAAGACCTTCTGGTATTCTTCTCCCGTCATCCATTCGGTGAATCCAGTTTCGTTCTCCTGATTCATCAGGATGAATGTTATCAACCCCAAGATTACGGCTAAGAGTGCGATTATAAGTTTGCTTTTCATTTTTTTGCTAACGTGGAGGACAGGCAACCCGCCAGTGGGGATCGTAGTCCTGTTGATTTTTAGAGTTTTACGGGCGGGTTATCGGGTTGTCCTGCTCCGACTGGTTGTGTCCTAGTTTTTGAGTGGGATCTTGCGGATTAGATCGAGAGGATAAATGTCGGCAGCCTCATTTTTAGTTCCCTCTGGGAAGAGGCTGGCTTTGATGTATCCATCGTAAAATTCAATAGTAGAGCCTGCACCAATCTGACTGGTTTTGCTTCCATCCTTAAATATGATTGCGCCATTTAGAGTGTCCGTTGCATTTGGTGTTTCTATTTTTTCTATCAATGCATGGATGATGAATCCTGCTAAGATTGAACAGGCGATGAGGATGTGTCCTAGGTTTAAATTTTTCATTTTCAATCACACAACGTAAAGGCCAGGCACCCAGCCTGACGAGTTAGTGGTTCAAGTGGTTCTCAGATTTTCGGGCGGGTTGCATGGGTTGACCTGTGCCGACTGGTTCTACTTTGATTCTTTCCATTTAAGATAGGCTTCATGCGAGATCTGGTGTCCATGGGCAACTGTGGTTGAAGGGTGTTCGCATTCTGCATTCAACTCTAGGTCCTGATGGTCGTAGGTAATCTGAACTCCATTTTTAGTTACTTTTGGTAGATCGTTACCATAAAGATCTTCAAGCGTCTGGGGCCACTCTGAGTGCGTGTCGTAGTATTTATAAAAGTCTTCACTTAAAACGCTAACACTATTGAAGCACGTTCGGCGATCGTAGGATTTCTTTAAAGCTGTGGACAGAAAGAAGACAACAATGACTGCCACTATGATTGAGATTGCTCGTTTCATTTTTCCGTAGAACGTAGAGCGTAGTCGATGCGAGCCTGAGTGGTCAATCGTGCAAGTGGTTCTCGGGTTTTCGTGGGGCAGCACTCGCATTGACTACCGCGTCTGGTTCGATCCATGTTTTGTGTATGTTTTTGATATCAAGACTGGTATACTTGAATAGCTGACAGTGATTAAAACTTCTTTGCTTGGAGTAGAGATTGGATCGGAGTTTTTGTGCTCTCGGGCATGAATAGTAATTACTCTTCCATTCGCTTCTATCTTGTCGACTACAGATGCTCCACGGCCTCCAAGGTAAATACGGCTCAGTTGCTCAGAACTTCCGTCTTCTCTTAATTCAATAATCTCGAGAAACTTCGTGGCATCGTTTCTGCCCACATCTGGTAGATAGTAAAGGACACACACTTTTTCTCCCCATTCTATATCGGAATGCCAAGAGACGTTCGCATGTCGTGGAATTAGTGCCTCGACCGATAAGGGCAACTCAGCACCGGAGAGCATCGATGCGAAAAATATGGTTAGTGCCGATAGTGTGTTTTTCATTCTTTCATCGAACGTAGATGTTTAGTCGTGTAGCGCAGCGGAGTCGACTAAACATCTTGTTATTGGCCACCTGGCGAGCCGAGGAGAAAAGAATCCCTGTGAAAATTTTTCTTCAGTCCCCAAAACAATTTTTTTAGTTGAAATGTGTTCTTTTGTTCACTAGAAGTTTCGGGTCCGTCACGCGTGACCTCAACGCATGTTAGGCCTCGCGAGTCGCAACCCGAAACCACTTCAATTAATTCTTTTGTGCCCTGCGCCTTCATTCTTTATTCAAGATCTCATCGCAGGTGTGCCTCTAACGTGGAGCACTATCGCGACTGAAGCGCGGAGCGCGAAAGGAGTTGATAGCTGCGTCTGGATCTGTGGTTCATTCTTGGGTGTTCCATGACGGGGAGTAGCTGTCATCAAATTTGAATCCGTGCGTTTCGTTTATTCTGATGGTAAAAACTAGGGGTCCTTCCTCATAAAAACGATGCTCGAATTCTTTAATTTCCGTGAGATCAAGGCCAGTCGATTCCTCAAGCTCTGAAAGAGACTTTGGTCGTCGTCCTTCATTCTTTTCGAATTTTTCCATTTCGCTGCTTAGGGGCCAAACTATCTCAACAAAGGGCTCCGCTTCGACGTAATCATTTCGCCAGCTGAGAAGATTTAACGCGGTCACGGTTCCGAATATGACAAGCCACGCTATGGCGACAACGACGACGGCGATTCCAATTTTCTTTTTCACAGATCGTAGAGGAGTCTCACGAAGTGAGCGAGGGACGAGCGAACGGAGTTGAGACCTCCGACTGGATATACCCTTCAGTCGAAGCCCTTACATTTCTGAATCCAGTGAACTGCTTCATATGCTTAATAATCAAAAATTCTTAGCAGCAGCATATTTGAGATTAGAGTAAGAGCAATATAAGCAGCTACTCCTGACAAAAAAACATGGATGCTTCTCTTATTTGCCTTCTTCATCAGAGATATACAACTACCGACTCCAACGATTATTATCAGGTTCTGAGAAATGAAAGGAATAATTCCTTGAAATTCCAACACATAGATCGGGAAAACTGCGAAAATCGCCAAAAGGACCAGATTGGATACATCTCCCATTATTTCTATTCTTTAGTTTGTATATCGTAGAGGTCTCACACGGAGGGGGCGCAGCCCCCGGAGTTGTGAGAACCGACTGGTTCTGGTTGAGTTACTTCAGAGGCAATCACATAACCATCGAATCCAATAGAGGATGAAATCTCCCACACTCT
>NZ_QHJQ01000026.1 GCF_003185655.1 Coraliomargarita sinensis
TGTCCAGCCCCTACCGCAGTCTCGTGCGCAAGTGGTTCCCAAACGCAAAGATCGTCGCCGACCGCTTCCATGCCATCCGCCTGGTCTACATCCACTGCATGGAGATGATGCGGGCCATTGCCCCGGACCCTCCGGCAAACGCAGCGAAGTCTGCATTTGGAGGTGGCTGACAATGAAAAGGCATTTGATGTGAAAGCTGCGCAGTCGGAAAAAAAGACCCACCGGTTGGGACTGCTTGGCATGAAGGAACGTGCTGAAATGGTCGGAGCCCGGTTCAGTGTCGCCTCCATGACCGGGAAAGGAACCACGGTTTCCGTTCGACTGGCATTAGACAAAGCCTGCCCCACTCACGACTCACCCTCAACTACCTGAGACACATTTATGAAAACCACCATCAAAGTTATCCTTGCCGAAGATCACCTCATCGTGCGCGAAGGCATCCGCAGGCTTCTCGAAGAGGCAGGCGACTTTATCGTGGTGGCGGAAGCAGAATCCGGCCGCGAGGCCGTCAGTCAGGTCGCCCGTCTGCATCCCGACGTCGTCGTTATGGATATCGCCATGCCCCTCCTGAACGGATTGGACGCGTGCCGGCAGTTACTGGCTTCAGACCCGATCATCCGAGTGCTGATTCTTTCCGCCCACATGGACGATGCCTACGTTGAAGGCGCGATCGATGCAGGTGCAGCGGGATTCACGCTGAAACACGCGCCCGGCCACGAACTCGCCCATGCCATTCGCGAAGTCCACGCAGGCAGATTTTTTTTCAACGAGTCCATCCTCCGTCGGAGCCGCACCCTGCAAACCGGTTTGCCCGATGAAGCGTGTCCCAAAAATCGGGCGCGCCTCTCACCCGGGAAGCGGAAGTGCTCCAACTGGTCGCAGAAGGCAAGGCGAACAAAGAAACCGCCTATGAATTAGGCATCAGCATCAAGACGGTCGAAAAGCACCGCACCAACCTGATGCGCAAACTCAACATTCACGAAACTGCCGGCCTCACCCGTTACGCGATCAGCGCGGGTATCATTGAGAGCAGTGTGCAGAGAACCGAAGCCTGAAGTCAGGCTGGACACGGATTCCCCTGGCATGGCAACCAGTAGTATAGGCAGCCCCATGTCATTTTTCTAGCGTTTGCTAGTATGGATGAAGTCTTTTTATCTAGCTTCCGCCAGCGAAACCATTCGCTGCTGCGGGACGTCCCATAGTTTCAGCCGCAAACATCGCAGGACCTCCGACGGCTTCAAGCTGGTCGTTTTCGCAGACTGTAACTCGGGGATTCCTGATAAGGCTTCCGGCAAACGGTAGTATGGGATTCTGGAATTGAGGTGATGGATGTGGTGGTAGCCGATATTGGCGGTAAAGTAGTTCATCACCGCACCCATACGGCAGTAGCTGGACGATTCCAAAGCGGCGCCCTCGTAGGTCCAACCGTCTTCATCCATATAGGTGACCGTCGGGAAATTATGCTGCGAGTAGAACAAATAGGCCCCGAGCGCGCTGGCCACGACGAACGGGATAACCAGCAAAAACAAGGCAGCCATCCAGCCGAGGCAGAAGATGACAGTGGCGTAGATCGCAAGGTGCAGTATGAGCGCGTAGAGGGCGTCGCGATGTTTTGCGGGCTCGCTGATGAACGGTCCAATGCACATCGACCCGACGAAAACAGTCAAATAGCCCAACGCGATGGTTACCGGGTGGCGAATCGCAAGGTAATTGAAGCGCTCTATTCGAGAACTGTGCTGGTAACGCTCAATCGTCATCACCGGATAGGAGCCGACGAAGATAGAGTGCAGCTTGCAGTTCTTAGCATGGTGCGTGTTGTGCGAGTGCTTCCAGATACTGCTCGGGGTCATAATCAAAATCCCCCACAAGCGCATCAGGATCTCCGCGGTTTTGGAACGATCGAGGATGGCGTGGTGCTGGTGGTCGTGATAGATAACGAACATGCGCACCATCAGTAAACCGGAGAGCAAGCCGAGGCACAGCTTGAAGATAAGAATCGGCACCCAGTATGTAGCGGTGAGAGCCAGGACCAGGAAGACCAGCGTGGACAAGACAGCCGTCCAGCTACGCAGCCTATTTTCACCAGCGTATGCGCGGGTGGCGAGAATCAGTTCTTTTCCGGTTCGGGGGCTCATAATATCTTAAACGTTAAGACGCATCCGCCTTTCAAACCTCCTAAAGAACGCTATAAGCGTGATAAGGTTTAATTTGCCCAAATTGTGATGAATAGCGAACGAAAAAGGCAGATGATTGAAGGGGTGACCGGTTCGCACCTGCTCCAGACCATGCAAGCGAAAAGTGCCCGCATGCGCTTCTCTCCGGGACCATAAGCCCTCCTGCTCAACGTCGCATTTCAAAACAATTAGCAACAATTTGCGCAGCTCAGGCAATCGCCCCGCATTCCGCATGTCGAGCACCCATACCCCACCTTGCAACAAGGTCACCGATTCCGCAGAAAATCCTGAAAGCTTTCCGGCGCAGCAGTGGTGGGGTTACACCCTATAGGCACGCCGCTTATCCTGTGGTAATGTCAAGTAGGATGAGAATCCAAGTAACCATGCAAAAGCTGAAACTGATCGTCCTACTGGTATTGGTCGTGCTCGCCATCGTCCTTGTGCTCCAGAACACCGAGGCCGTGGATACGAGGTTGTTCTTCATAACTGTAACCATGCCCCGCGCAGTCCTGCTCACGTTGACGCTGTTGACCGGCTATACATCGCTCTCCATCAAAGATTGGGGACATGGAGCAATTAAGCTACCATGTCCCCGATGATTAACAAGATAGGTCTAGCAGGATACGAAGTGATCGAGGTCTCTAGCAAGGCTGATGTTTACGAGTTGCGG
>NZ_QHJQ01000027.1 GCF_003185655.1 Coraliomargarita sinensis
AGAGTGTGGGAGATTTCATCCTCTATTGGATTCGATGGTTATGTGATTGCCTCTGAAGTAACTCAACCAGAACCAGTCGGTTCTCACAACTCCGGGGGCTGCGCCCCCTCCGTGTGAGACCTCTACGTTGGGAAGGAAATGAAACAAATCACAATCCTAGTCGCTTTATCCTTCTTGCTGATGTTCCAGTCAGCATCTGGTGAGTATGAGAGAAAACGAGATAGTGATGATGCTATTTTGGCTCACGGAGAATCGATCATCTACTCGGATTTTAAAGCAGAAGAAAAGGAATTCACTAGAGTATTGGAGGACTTGGTTGAATTATCCACCTCGAACTCTCCAAATGGAAAAGGGTTAAGTGTAATCCCCATCATTAACCCGAACCAATTAAAACCAAGTATCACTATCGATACTAAAACAAAAAATTTCTTCGAGTTGCTAGATATAATCTGCATACTTGCTGGACCAGATTTCACATGGGGTACTTCAGATAAAGCGGTTTTTGTTATGTTGAAGGGACACCCGATGAAGATTAAGGACCCGTTTGAAGCAAAAATCCCCAACCAGTCGGAGCAGGACAACCCGATAACCCGCCCGTAAAACTCTAAAAATCAACAGGACTTCTAACTCGTCAGGAGGGTTGCCTGTCCTCACCGTTAGGTAAATGAAAATGAAGAAATCACCAATTAGCCCCAGCTTACTGTGCTTTCTTTATTTCATGGAATTTCTAGGCAGCGCAGTAATCTTCGGATATGGAGTCACAATCGGCCAAGGCTTAGCATGGGAAGGAAAAGAACCAAACTCGATTATTATGGTGATGTTCTACGCATTGCTCTGGCCGGTAAGCTTAGAAATCGACCCAAGAATAAAAAGCATCATCACTATTCTCTGGCTGATCCTAGTGCCTATTGCTCTATCTTTGGCATGGAGTTGGTTTCTCCGAGCTGCTGAAAAATCATCACCCAACCCACTCAAACAATCTAAGTTCAGACGTTAGCCCAACTGGAACAAAGACCTAACAAGACGGAGTGGACAACGCCTAACGGCGCGTCCATCCTCGACATTGGCTAAAATAAAAATGAACATTAAGCGCATTCTCATTTTACTGCTTAGCATCGCGGGATGCATCCAATCTGCTTACTCATCTGAAACTGAGGAGAAGCTTCTGCAGTTAACGAAAGAAATTCGGGAGCGACAGCAAAAAATCACAGAGATATTGATGGAGCACGATCTGAAAAACCATGCATCTCTATATGAACTGATTTTAAAAGAAAGCCCCAAGGACTACCGAGAAACGCTAGTTTACATGATAGCTCGAAAGATCCGTGAGGAGGATTTGAATGTCACAAAAAATGAAAAGATATTGGGCCTAATGAATCAAATTATTGATCCAAGTAGGCATGCAAAGGACTACAAGCTGCATATGTCAGAAATCTTCTTCACTTGGGAACTACAGGGGTTCCAAGGAAAAGAACAAAGTTTATTTAACGATATGCCTCTAAGTATGACATTAAGCGAAGAAGCGAAGTCGTTCTATGTCTCTTATAATTCCTCACTGATGCGCTTCCTATACCTCTCTCGCTGGCTGGAGGAGGGACAGAAAAAGAGCCAACCAGGCGGAGGTATCAACTCCGAGGCTGCGCCTCTACGTGATACTCCTTAACGTTGGAAAAATAGAATGGAAAATGAACCTACAGTTCGGGCCATCGAATACAGCCTTTTGAATATCTATGGCCATGCGAGAACAGTAGAAGCTATCGTCTTGCTTTCGATCCTGGCACTCTTGTTTATAGCTGGTTGCGTGGCTTATTCCAAAGGAAAGAAAATGAAGGGGTTCCTTTGGGGCTTAGGATCAATGAGTGTTTTGCTTTTCCTTCATGGTGTCTGGCGCTTTGGGAATGAAAATTTCAAGTTCCACGAAATGTTTTCCGATATGTCTCAGCAGACATACCACATAATGCAGCTTGAGATTTATGCACCATTGATGGTATCAACGAGCCTATCTGCGATTGGTGTTTTCTTCACCATGATTCTTGGGATTCTTGATAGTAAGAATGAGAGAACATAAATTCCAACCAGTCGGAGCAGGGCAACCCGATAACCCGCCCGTAAAACTCTAAAAACCACTAGGACTTCTAACTCGTCAGGCGGGTTGCCTGTCCTCAACGTTAGGTAAAAAAATGAACGACCCTCTACATTCCAAAAACAAAGGAATGAGCAAGTTCAGCAAGCTGCTGTTTGTCTCGATGGTTATCTCATTCATATTTCCGTTGCTTTTCTTACTTTTTGAAAACCAAGGAGGTCACCCCAAAGCAACAGTTGGACCGGAACCTAATTATCAATTAAGAGAAAAGGAGGAAATATTGAATGACTTTAATGTATACTATCCGAAAGCGGTACTTATAACTTTCGGCATCTTGTCGATATGCTCACTTCTATTCGTGTGGATAGAAGAAAAAAATACTAAAAGACCGAACCAGCCGGAGCAGGACAACCCGATAACCCGCCCGTAAATCTCTAAAAATCACTAGGACTTCTAACTCGTCAGGCGGGTTGCCTGTCCTCATCGTTCTGCGAAAAAGAAAATGAAACACGATCTAGCCGATGACTACTCACTAGCTAAGTGGCTGAAAGAAAAGAAGGAATTAGATCCGAGTTCTAGGCTCACCGGAATCGCTCTGATCTTTCTTGGGAT
>NZ_QHJQ01000028.1 GCF_003185655.1 Coraliomargarita sinensis
CCGGGGTCCCGTCGATTAATATCAGTTTGACTGCCTCCTGTTTGAACTCGGCAGTATAGCGTTGTCTCTTCATGGTTGGATCCTCTTTTTAAGAGAATCCCATGTCCAGTTTTCTCAGGACACATCACTAACAAGTCGGAGTGAGACAACGACATTACGGCTCCGCCTCCATGTCGCGCTCATCCTCTACGTTAGGCAAAGAGAATGAAGAAACTAACCAGCAGACTGCTAATTTTTGCGGGAGCAGCTGGCCTCATCTTTTCAATGATATTCCAGCCATTCACTCCATCATCGAAAATAGAAGGACTGCTTCAGAAAATTGAAGAAATGAGCACTGCTGAATTCAAAGCAAAGTATGGAGAAAAAGAAAGAGCAGCTGTCGTGCTTGGGATCGAGCAAAACATTAAAGAAACCAAAGAGGCTGAAAGAGTATCCAGCACGATCACAACCCTTTCGTTTTTTACTTTCGGAATCGGCTTAATACTATGGATACTAACACCTAACAAGCCGGAGCAGGACAACCCGATAAACCGCCCGTAAAACTCTAAAAATCAACAGGACTTCGAACCCGTCAGGCTGGGTGCCTGGCCTCACCGTTATGGAAAAAGAATGAATTTTGATCAGGAAGCCTATCTAAACGAACACATCCCTTATCGTTTAGCCTTAATCGATTCATTTATCAAAATGCTGGACGGCACGTCGACGTGGGAGAATCCGAAAGAAATGGAGATCTACATCGAAGGTAAGCTCTGGATTAAAGGTAATCACAGAGCTATCACTAATCCGACCGTGGAATCCGGAATTATCCATAGTCGAGTTCTTCTGGAATTCCTTGGGTTGCGAGCTGATCTAAAAAATGGAACTATTGAAGAAGTAAAAAAGAGAAAGCCCGGAGACATAGGGATCGAAATGTTTCAGCATGATGGTCGACATCTTGAGCGTGTGACGAAAGAAGAAGCGCTCTCTAAATATCCGGGCAGAAGAGAAGACGCAGAACGGTCATTGGTTATTACGATTGCCCATGCGCACAGAAGTATCGCGCACCTAACCGAAGGTCCAATTGAAGATCCCGGATCAATCGACCTTCTAATATTGGGCGCAAAAGGCGTATTAGCACTTGTTCATGATTTCCTATACGTCAGGTTAGGCATCCCAACGCCTGACTACTCTATTAAACAAATAAAACCATAACTAGGCGTAGGTGGCAACGGCTAACGCCGCGCCACTACTCGACGTTAGAAAAAGAATGACATCTGAATTTAAAAAGAGGCAGTTTGATTTCCATAAGGACTATTACGCGTTTGAACTAGAGCGAAAAGATAAGCTCTTACAGCAAGTAGGTCTTGCGTTAGGCATTTTGACGGTGATCGGTAATCTATTTGCTTTTTTTCTCCGAGACTTCCAATTCGTTGAATTCAGAGAAGTCCATCTGCTTTTCTACTTCTTTTTCAGCTTTGGTTTTTTATTCACCGCAATATCAATCATTTACCTAACAAAAACGCTAATACATCGTTTTTATTACGAGACAATTCCGACTCCTAAAGAGATCCAAGATGCCTTAAACGAGTGCGATGAATATAACACCAAAGTCGAAAAAGCCGAAGCTTTAGACACGGAAGAAGTTTTCTATGAGAATCTGATCAAGCAATATAGTGAAGCCACGCATAGGAACCACCTCTCAAACCTTGCTAGATACAGCAACGTGTTTACATCGCTTCGGTTTTCGCTCATCGGTCTTATTTTGCTTATTTGCTCATTTCCAGGCTACCAAGTATTGAAAAAAGAATTTTCCATCAAACCATCCACAACAGAAATCAAGGAGGAGGTGAAAGTCAGAATTATGTCAGAAGATAAAGATAATCAGTCAAATCAGCAGCAGACGTCGAACCAACCAGTTGAACGCCCACAGTGGCCTCAGGGTCGAATTATCAAGGAAGCAGATGAAAAAGGTCAAAACAAGCAGACCTTTAACGAGCAAAAGGATAAATAGATTCTAACAAGGCGGAGTGAGACAACGACATAGCGGCGGTGCCGCTATGTCGTGCTCATCCTAGTCGTTCGCTAAGAAAATGAAATCTGCGATAATAACTCTACTCTTTTCTATCACGCTGACAGCGAGTGAACCAGTAGGAGCAACTCTGAACGGAACCTTTTCACCTGACCTAAAAAAAATAAGGGTCCAGCAAGAGGAAATCGTGAAACTTAATGAGCATGAGCTTGGAGAGGAGCTCAGTAAGCTACTCGTAGATCAGATGGTACAGGCCTTCGCAGACTCAAAAATGGGATTAAAGATAGAGTTCCCACATGTAGTTTTTGTTCACGGTGGAAATAAATATGAGGGTAAAATAACCAAATATTCAGATGGCCTTTTTCTTATCGAATTTAATGGAGGCCTACTGGCGCCAGGGTATTACGAAAGCATTGAGGAAACCATGACATTTTACTCGTGCGAATGGAAAAAAGCGAACCAGGCGGAGGTAGCAACGCCATAGGCGTGCTACTCCTCATCGTTCGCCAAAGAAAATATGCATCCGGTCGCCATACTCATAATCCTCTTCATTGTAGGCATAGGAGCTCTGTTTTATCTCAAGTATCGAAAGTATGGCCCTATAGGCATGTATTTCTCAGA
>NZ_QHJQ01000029.1 GCF_003185655.1 Coraliomargarita sinensis
GAGGAAAAAATCGCGCCCCCCATGGGGGGCATAGGAGCTAGCCTACCGGCTTGCATCAACCACAACTAAACATTATAACCACAACCTAATAACGGAATCCTTTGTCCACCAATCTCAGGACACATCAAACATCCAGCCAAAGGGCAATCGCATCTTTGAGGTTCTCTGTTAGCTCTTCCAAGGTTTCACCTTGTGTCGAGCAACCAGGAAGCGCCGGAACTTCAGCCCAGAAGCCGCCTTCTTCTGCCTCGTGAATGATTGCTTTGATTTTCATAGCTAGAGAATGTCCCTTGGCTTAGGTAGATTCAATTCATTTTTTCTGCCATCGTGGAGGTGTCTCAAGACTGTAGCGCGGAGCGCGAAAGGAATTGAGACCACCGGCTGGATCGACCCAGCATTTCCAGATGGTTTAGGTTTGTTGAAGGCGCTCTCATATCTCGATTCTTTCTAAAATTTCCCTGCAAGCCAGCCGATGAAGCTGATAGCATAGAGAACGGCTAAAATCATCAGCATGGCAGCTGCATAATTCTTTTTATTTCTGTTTATGTCGAGAGGCGGGAAAGCTGCCCAATATATAAACATGATAAGGTTGAGTATCGGAATTCCACTAACAATAATAATCAAGATCCAGTGCTTAACGCTAACTACTTCGTCTTCTTCCATTTTTTATTTCTGTCGATCGTGGAGGATGATCAGATCGAGGCGCAGCCTCGATCTTGATCACTCCGCCTGGTTAGGTCTTATTTTCTCTGGTGGATACCCATAGTAGGGTCGAGCCTAGCACAGCAAAGCTAGCTATGTTGAGAAATAGCATCCCTCCCGAGCTAGAATAAATGCTCCTCAGTGTATCCTCCATCGATCGCTCAGTATTCATTCTTTCTGTTTTGAATGATGCTTTCTCTGGCTGAAGGTGTGGCCCGAGCCTGTCGGCTGTCTGGAGCGCTCCAGTTTGAATTCTATTCGTGATTAGAGTCCCGAGGAACAAAAGACAGGCCGCGATGATTATTGCGCCTACTGAAATGCTCTTTTTCATTTTATTTTACCTAACGTCGAGGCTAGTCGCGAGGAGGCGCAGCCTCGTCGTTGACTATGCCGGCTGGTTCTGCCTTTGATTTTCTAGGAGCTACTACAATGTAGCAGGATAACATAAAGATCACTCCCAACAGAAACATTAGCAAACCACTAAGCTCATCCAGTTTGCTGTGGGCGTATGATATAATCTGGTAGGCTTCTTCTATTCTTTCTTCGTTCTGTTCTTTCGTCTGAATCAACCGAAGCTTCTCAGCCACGCTGGGTTGATCATTATTTCCTAGCTTACTTATAACGAAGAACACACTAGCAAAACCAAGCGTGCCAATTATGAAGGGAATTTTTGATTTCATTTCTTTCGCAGAACGATGAGCTGTGGCACGGAGTGAGCGAGGGACGAGCGAACGGAGTTGACCACCAGCGACTGGTTGGGGCTCTTAGTTGTGTTTTCCACAATACGCTCTGAACCTTTCTAGAGCTTCTGAGCCTTCACCCAGCAGTCTCTTCCATTTTTCGATTTGTTGATCATCCAAGACATTCATCAATTCTTCATCTCGATGCTCTTCGATTGTCTTTGTGATGGTTGAGTATTCCTTTCTTTCGCCTTTGGTCATGCCGTAGCGAAAATCTTTCCTGTTTGCAGGCGCAAGCCTCTCAAAATAATCATAATAGATAGATTTCAGCTTACTAATCTGACTTTCTGTGAGCCCCAATCCCGACGAGACCTCACTGAAAAGAAGCGCTCTAGGTCCGATCCATTGGTAGGTTAATTTAGAGTATTCCTCCCTGATACTCTCATCCATAACTTCGAGCACCTTCTTTGTTTGTTCTAAATTATGCATAGCTTGGGCATGTGCCCCTTCCACCATCACCATGGACGGCTTGTGTTGCTCGATGAACACATGGGCTTCCGAGATACTCATGCCACATTCAACTAAAACATCGTGCAGAATTGGGGCTCTTTCACTGAATAAGGAAATATCCGCATACCTTTTTTCGGATGCGCTATTCAATGTATATTTTCTTGGCGATTTCACGAACTGCTCAATTTCGCACACTGCTACATGCGTAAGGAGAGCGGAAAGGATCAGGACTAAGTTCAATCTCTTCATCTTATATATTTTCCCCAACGTAGAGGCTAGTCGCGATGAGGCGCAGCCTCGTCGTTGACTATGCCGACTGGTTCGCTCTCGGTGGTTTTAGTGTAAAGGTTGTCTGCAAGCTCTTCCCAATTGCCCAGGCGCATTCCTTCTTCGT
>NZ_QHJQ01000030.1 GCF_003185655.1 Coraliomargarita sinensis
ACGAAGAAGGAATGCGCCTGGGCAATTGGGAAGAGCTTGCAGACAACCTTTACACTAAAACCACCGAGAGCGAACCAGTCGGCATAGTCAACGACGAGGCTGCGCCTCATCGCGACTAGCCTCTACGATCTACGAAAAGAATGAAACTAATCTTCACAATTCTCCTAATTGCACTCGTATTAATCGGTATTGCGCACTACGCGGGTATCACCGTTTTGGACGACATCGAAGTTAAAGAGACGGTTGAGGTTTCCGACGAATCCAAGGAGCGAACAGAAAGAGTAAAAGAACTCACTGAAGCAATTGAGTTGGAGCACCCAGAGATGACTAAGGAAGAGGCAGAAAAGGCAGCGGTCAGGATGAGACTATCCGAGGAAGTCTTGGCGAGACGAGAAGTAGGAGTAGATCCAGTCGACGCAGACAACCCAGTTAACCCGCCCGAAAATCCTAAAAATCAACTGGACGACTGACCCCTCAGGCTGGGTGTCTGGTCTCAACGATAGCAAAAATGAATAAGATATTGGTCATTCTTGTCCTCGTCTTCACGCTTTCGTATGTGGGATGCCGCCATTTCATGACCAAAGATAAAGGAGAAGATATTGTGGTGGATGCCGTATTAGTCATTGATCCAAAAGGAGGATTTGACTCAGCTGAACCAATCAAGGCTGAAGTTTATCTTGAAGGTAGGTATTTAGGCGAAACACCAATAATATTTACCCCTAAAAGGAGAGCCCAACTAGGGCTTCCCGATTACGAAGTAATTGAACTCGACGGGAAAAGACATTGGGTCACATGGGATCTTGGAGGTCCCGGACTTATTGAGATTTCTCACCCTGAATCCATGGAATCTAAAATGATCTTAGAGATTAAAAAACCCTTGGTCTACAAGGAAGATACAAGATTCACAGGGATGTATGGAAGTGAAATTGAAACCGGAATGGGACTATGGGTTCGACTCCAAAAAAACAATCAATAGCTATCAAGGCGGTGCTCACAATTCCGTTACGGCTCCGCCTCCACTCCATGTGACACCTCTACGTTCTGGGAAAGAAATGAAATACCACGATTACAACATCCTATCGTACTCAGTGGATTGCCGGGAAGGCGTGATTGCGATGAATATCGGACGTCCGAATCAGCCAGAGATCGCGAATGAAAAAATAATCTTTTCAGGAGTTGTCGGGTATCACTTCAAAGGTGCAATGGGGTCGATCATTTTGGACCTCGAAGAAAAAGAAATAAAAGAATTCATTGAGAAGAAATCTGAAGCATTCGCAGAATCTTACAGACTTCATGGAATCCCAA
>NZ_QHJQ01000031.1 GCF_003185655.1 Coraliomargarita sinensis
TAGGTTGTGGTTATAATGTTTAGTTGTGGTTGATGCAAGCCGGTAGGCTAGCTCCTATGCCCCCCATGGGGGGCGCGATTTTTTCCTCGAACTGAACCGGGTTTTTATAGCCCAGCGAAGAGTGTTTTCTGAAGCGGTTATAAAAGACTTCGATGTATTCGAAGGCATTGCTCCGGGCGGCGGCCTCATCAAAGAAGACTTCGTCGCCGACAGTTGATGTCTTGTATCTGCCGTAGAAGGATTCCTGGGCTGCGTTGTCGTAGCAATTGCCCTTCGCGCTCATGCTCTGCTTTATCCCAAAGCTCCTGAGCATGGCCTCGTAGTCATAGCTGGCATAAGTGCTGCCCCGGTCGCTGTGGTGGACCAGGTCCTCCGGCAACTCTCCCCGCCGCGTCAGCACGGCACATTGCAGAGCCTGGCAGACCAGCTTTGAGTCGTTCCGGGAGGAGACGCTCCAACCGATGATCCGACGGCTGCAGAGATCCATCACCGTTGCCAGGTAACACCAGCCATGCTGGACCCGCAGGTAGGTGGTATCTGCCACCCAGACCCGGTCACAGGCATCGGGCTGTCCGAGTTCCCTAAGGAGGTTCGGACTGTAGCCGAAGTCGTGCTTACTGTTCGTGCCCAGAGGCTTGAAGCCCTTCTTTTGCCTGCCTTCGATACCCAGCTCCTTCATCAGCCGCAGGGTCCGGTCCCGACCGCACTCAAAGGACTCGTCCTTCAAGTGTTCGTGGATCGGGCGGTGCCCGTAGCGGCCACGGGCCTGCTTGTGCAGTTCGACAATCCGCTCCTTGAAAGAGGCATCCTCCCGGCTGCGGGCACTCGGCAAACGAAGCGTCCAGTCATAGTAGCCGCTCCGGCTCAGACCAAAACACTCGCAGAGCTCGTCAATGCTGTAACGAGCCTTGTGCTCTTCTATAAAACGGTAACGCATCACTCGGGATTGCTGAAGTAGCCCACCGTTTTTTTTAATATCTCATTCATCCGCCGCTCCTTCGCCAGCGCCTTGCGCAGCTGTGCCAGCTCCGCCGCCATCTCCTTCGGGCTCTGCGCACCTTCTGGCGCATCCGCCTCCAACTGGTCCAAGTGCTTCTGCTTCCAGCTGTAAAGAACCCCTTCAGGCACTCCCAATTGCTGCGAAACCTCCTTCACCGGGGTCCCGTCGATTAATATCAGTTTGACTGCCTCCTGTTTGAACTCGGCAGTATAGCGTTGTCT
>NZ_QHJQ01000032.1 GCF_003185655.1 Coraliomargarita sinensis
CGTAGAGGCTAGTCGCGATGAGGCGCAGCCTCGTCGTTGACTATGCCGACTGGTTCGCTCTCGGTGGTTTTAGTGTAAAGGTTGTCTGCAAGCTCTTCCCAATTGCCCAGGCGCATTCCTTCTTCGTATGCATCCCTGAAATAATTGATCAGGTATCTTGCGTGTTCTCTGGCAGCTTCAATTCCTTCTTCTTTTTCGATGAGAAGTATTTGGTTCGCAGTAACCGCCCTCCAAAGGTTCATTGTGTCGAGATCTTGGATCGCATTCTCGTTAAAGTTCTGAACTAGAACCAAGATCTCTTCGACCTCTTCTTTATTCATTGGGCCAATCACTTCGATAATCGCCTCAAGTGTTTCGATCATCTCCCCTGAGACTTTCCCTTCCTTTTGTTTCTTGGTAAATTGAGTGCCGATAACCAAGCCAACAATCAGGGCAATAAATGCTGCAAATGCTATTTTCATTTCTTTCAGCGAACGTTTAAGGAGTATCGCGGAGAGGCGCAGCCTCGGAGTTGATACTTCCGCCTGGTTCGATGTTAACTTCTGTGAATTTATAATCCTCCTCGAAAGGTTCATAAATAAAGATAGCGTTCCCTTTTAGGCTATAGGACAGATTAGCGGTTCGTCCGGAGCAAAAATACTGCAGGTTCCTTATGAATTCTGTGTTTCGTGTGGTTACGTTTATTCGTGTCTCTTTGGCAGCTGCTTTCGGGGATAAGAAGATCGGTATAAGCTTTCCCGTTTCTTTTTCGTAAGCTTCTTGCATGTGCAGAATAGCCTCTGGGATGCTCATATCCGAAATGTTTAAGACAGGGATAATTATTTGTAGATTCGGCAAACGCTCGTTCTCATTCTCTTTTTCCCGGGAAATGTCATCCGCCAGAAGCGTTGAAAGCGACATAGCAAATAAGAGTGTAAGGGCGTGCTTCATTTTACTTCATCGAACG
>NZ_QHJQ01000033.1 GCF_003185655.1 Coraliomargarita sinensis
TCCGGGGCAATGGCCCGCATCATCTCCATGCAGTGGATGTAGACCAGGCGGATGGCATGGAAGCGGTCGGCGACGATCTTTGCGTTTGGGAACCACTTGCGCACGAGACTGCGGTAGGGGCTGGACAGGTCGATACAGACCATGCGGACCTTCTCCCGGCCCTTTAGGGTGGCCAGGAAGTCAGCAAGTTCCTCCTCGCTCTTTCCGGGGCGGACCTCGAAGACCCTGCGGTTCTTCAGGTCGCAGAAGGTGGTGCAGAAGCGGTGCTGCTTGTGCAGGGTGTGTTCGTCGATGCCCAGATACAGCGGGCACAAAGAGGACTCCCGCTCACGTGCCTTCAGCCCGGTGAACTGGTGGTAGATGCGTTCGACGGTGGCCTCGCCGATCCGCTCCTTGCAAGCGAGCCTGCGCGCGCAGATCCCGTCCTGGTGCCGTTCGAACAGATCCCGGCGATACGGTTCGCTGCTGTGGCGCCACTTGCGGATGCCGGGTAGATCGGGCGTAAAGCTCTTCAGGCAGGCCACGCACTTGAAGCGCCTCATATGCACCAGTAGTTCCACCGGTTCGCCGAAGCAGGCAAGGTGGCGAACCCGCCGCCTGTAGCGGCCCTTGCTGCGGGGCCCCGGGGCCCCGCAGCAAGGACACTCCTTCGGCTCCTCGCGCAAACGAACCCGCAACTCGTAAACATCAGCCTTGCTAGAGACCTCGATCACTTCGTATCCTGCTAGACCTATCTTGTTAATCATCGGGGACA
>NZ_QHJQ01000034.1 GCF_003185655.1 Coraliomargarita sinensis
TCAAAGCGGCTTCAAAATGCCGGCGCTCCCGCGCCGAACCGTCCGCATGGGCGGCCCAGACCAGGGAGAGCCCTTTCCTCGCCAGCCTGTTTCCCGCCACCGCTTCGGCATAACCACAAAAGCGGTAATCCTTGGGGTCATCCACCAGCTCTGCCCGCACCGGGTTCAAATCGATGTAGGCGGCCATGGTTTGAAGCGGGTTCCCCCTACCTTCGACCAGCACACTCTTGAAGCGCTCCGCCCAAAGCGTGCCATAGCGCTGATGCGTACGGTTGTACCAGACCGAGAAGCGCTGCTTCACCGCCTTCATATACTCCGAGACATCCCCCATCCGCGCCAAAAGCTTTCTGCGAACCGCCTCAGCTTCCCCGCCCCCGGCCAGAAGGTCCTTTTCCATCACCGCGATCGAAGCCGTCTGGTATTTTGTGGGCTTGGGATAGAGCACTTTATAACGCCGGAGCAGCTCTTTATCAGAGACTTCCGAAGCATCCGGAACCCGCAAAAGGACATGAAAGTGATTCGCCATCACGCAGTAGGTCAACACCTCGACCCCGCAGAAATCCGCCACCTGCCAGATCATCTTCCGCAGGATCTCC
>NZ_QHJQ01000035.1 GCF_003185655.1 Coraliomargarita sinensis
CGTTAGGCAAAATGAAATTACTTACATACCTCTTTCTTTTTATCGTTCCTCTCCTCGTTGCGCCAGCTTTCTCAATTTTTTCAAAAAAGAAGCCTGAAAGTCCGGATGAAAGTTGGGTGATCAGGGGCGCGACTGAGGTGCATTCGATGCTAAGCCTCGTCGCAGATGGAAGAGAATTCGAATATACTGAACTGCAAGGAGGCGGGGTTACGTGGCAAGGACACAGAATCTACCTAAGATTTCGAATAGAACCCGAACTTGTCGAAGAGCTGTTCTCAAGCTACGAGAAAAAGAAATGGGCGAAAATAAAACCGGATTTCATTGATATCGAATCAGATATTGAAATGATTAAAGAGCGCTCGACGACTTTTATCGATTTCGTTCCAAAATGGAACCCCTTGAGCATTAATCATAAGGTTTGTTATAAAATTGAAGGAAAGAATAATTGGACGCATGAGGGATATAATTGCGCAGTTGTCGACAAGGATACCGGCATCGTATATTTCTTTGCATGGGGAGCCTAACCAATCGGAGGTCTCAACTCCGTTCGCTCCTGCGTCGCTCACTCCTTGAGACTCCTCGACGTTG
>NZ_QHJQ01000036.1 GCF_003185655.1 Coraliomargarita sinensis
CCTCATCGTTCGCCAAAGAAAATATGCATCCGGTCGCCATACTCATAATCCTCTTCATTGTAGGCATAGGAGCTCTGTTTTATCTCAAGTATCGAAAGTATGGCCCTATAGGCATGTATTTCTCAGAAAAGGTTCTAAGCAAAGTTGGAGAATCAGAAGCAACAGTTCGAGGAAAGAAGAGAATCGTGGACATCTTTCTCTTGGATGAAGAGCAAGTCGGTTTCAGGTGCGATATCGATTACATCAAACTCGGGAAAGAAGAAGTCTATGAGTTCTCGTCGATTGTTTCAGACAGTGAGAATCCGAAGCACAAGAAAAGAGAATTTCTACCCACAACGAAGGGAGGAATCATAATCGGAGAATTAAAGGTGTTTACGAACAGCGGAAAAAAGAAATTAAAGCTACTTCGGCAAGACGACCGTGGGATTGGATTTCTCGGAGGGCGGAGATATTTTGATTTTAAGAAAGAAGACATTCTCGAGATGTCGCTTAACATGATTAAAGCCCTTGAGGACGAACCAGTCGCTGGTATCAATTCCGTTACGCCGCTCCGCGGCTCCACTCCATGATACAGCTCACCGTTC